>JAXDPC010000016.1:0-8440 GCA_034668525.1 Sphingomonadales bacterium | reverse complement strand
GACGGGGACGCGGGTGGTGGCGAGCGCGACCGGCACGGTCGGCTCGGCGACGGTGATCGCCTCGCCCGGGCCCGCCGTGCGGGCGTCGCCGGCAGGCCTGGTCTGGTCCGCGCGGAGAGTGAGAAGCTCGCTCGGTGCGCCGCCGCCGAAGCAGCCCGCCAAGGCAAGGGCCGCCGCCGCGGCGATAAGGGCGCGCAGTCTCATTGCTTGTTTCTTCTTCCTCGATAGTCCGGCAGCGATTCGCCGCCGATGATGCCGCCGATGCCGCGCCGCTCGATCCGCGTGGTGATCGCGCGCAGCGATTCCGAGGTCTCACGAAGGTCACGCATAAGCTCGCCGACCTGGGGCAAGGTCTGGTTGGTAAAGGCGTTCACTCCGGGCCGCGCCTCGGCCAGCACCGCATTCAGATTCTCCATGCTCTGCTCAGCGGCGCGGATGGTGTGGCGCAGGTCGTTGACCAAAGGCCGCCCCTCGTCGTTCACGAGGCGCTCGGTCGAGCCCATGAGCTGCCCGGCGCGCTCGGCGGCGAGGCCCGCCTGGCGGATCGCGATCCGCGCCTCGGCCAGCGTCGCCGCGATCTCGGGCGACCGTTCGGCGAGCGAGCGGCTGATCGCCTCGGTATTGGCGAGGATGCCGGCGATCGACTCCTGGTTGCGGTCGGAAAGCAATTGGGTCAGCCGCTCGGTCAGCGTCGATATCCGCTCGAGCAGCTCGGGCGCCGTGTTGAGCAGCTGGCCGATCGCGCCCGGACGCGTCGGGATCACCGGCACGCCGTAGGGGCATTGCGCGGTCCGGTTCTCGCCGGGGCAGCCGATCTCCGGAGGGCGCCGGCCGCGCGCCGGAATCTCGGGCGGGTTGAGCTGGATCTGCGAAAGGCCGGTGAAGCCTACGCCGCGGATGGTCGCGGTCGTCCCCTGCAGGATCGGGGTCTGGTCGCGCACCCCGATGCGCACGCGCACGAACTCCGGGTTGCGCTCCTCGAGGTCGATCTCATCGATCTGGCCGACGGGCACGCCGTTATAGGTGACCGCCGTGCCCTTCGCCAAACCTTCGACCGACTGGCGGAAGAAGATGTCGTAGCCCTGCTCGTTGTCCCCCGAGACCTGGCTCAGCCAGATGATGAAGAGGACCAGCAAAGCGAGGAGCCCGAGGACGACGCTCCCGACGAGGATATGGTTCGAACGGGTTTCCATCAGCCCCTGGCTCTTTCCCTCTTATCAACGGTCGCGGCGGCGCGCCCGCGCGGTCCCCTGAAATACTCCTGTATCCATTCGTGGTCCAAAGCCAATAATTCCGGAATCGTTCCAATCGCTACCACCTTGTGGTCGGCGAGCACCGCCACCCGGTCGCAGATCGCGTAGAGCGTGTCGAGATCGTGGGTGATCAGGAAGACGGTGAGGCCGAGCGCGTCGCGGAGCTGGACGATGAGCTCGTCGAAGGCCGCGGCGCCGATCGGGTCGAGCCCCGCGGTGGGCTCGTCGAGGAACATGAGCTCGGGATCGAGGGCGAGGGCGCGGGCGATGCCGGCGCGCTTGCGCATGCCCCCGGAGAGCTCGGAGGGGTATTTCGGCCCCGCCTCGGGTCCGAGGCCGCTCATCACCACCTTGTAGGCGGCGATCTCGTCGAGCAGAGTCTCGTCCATCCGCGGGAAATATTCCTTGATCGGCACCTGGACGTTCTCGGCCACCGTCAGCGTCGAGAACAGGGCGCCGCCCTGGAAGAGGATGCCCCAGCGGCGGCGGACGTGCTTGGCTTCCTCCTCGGGGCGGCCGATCATCGATTCGCCGAACACGGTGATCTCGCCTGCATCGGGGATCTGGAGGCCGATGATCGAGCGCATCAGCACCGATTTGCCGGTGCCCGATCCCCCGACCACGCCGAGGATCTCGCCCTTGCGCACGTCGAGGTCGAGCCCGTCATGGACGATCTGCTCGCCGAAGCTGTTCTTCAGGCCGCGGACCTGGATGATCGGTGCTTCCTCGCTCACAGCCAGCCGATCGAGGTGAAGAAGACGGCGAAGAAGGCGTCGAGGACAATCACCAGGAAGATGGCCTGCACGACCGCGGCGGTGGTCCGCAGCCCGACCGATTCGGCATTGCCTTCGACCTGCAGGCCCTGGAAACAGCCGGCCATCGAGATGATCAGCCCGAACACCGGCGCCTTGATCAGCATCTGCCACAGGTCAGTCTCCGGCACGACCTCGCGCGTCCGCTGGATGAAGGTCACCAGCGGAATGCCGAGATCGATCCAGACGAACATGGCGCCGCCGATGATGGCGAGGATCGAGGCGTAGAAGCCGAGCAGCGGCATCAGCAGAACGGTGGCGAGCACGCGCGGGACGACGAGCGCCTCCATCGGCGAGACGCCGATCGTGCGCATCGCATCGACTTCCTCACTGAGCTTCATCGACCCGATCTGCGCCGCGAAGGCCGAGCCCGACCGGCCGGCGACCATGATCGCCGTCATCAGCAGGCCGAGCTCCTTGACCGAGCTGCGGCCGATCAGGTTGATCGTGTAGATCTCCGCGCCGAACTGGCGGAGCTGGACCGCGCCCTGCTGCGCAATGACGATGCCGACGAGGAAGCTCATCAGCCCGATGATCGGCAGAGCGTGGATGCCGACATGCTCGAAATTGGTGACGACCGAATTGATCCGGAAGCGACGCGGGTGGGTGATCACGTTCCACAGCGAGACAAGCAGGCCGCCGAAGAAGCCGAGCAGCCCGTACAGCGTCCGCCCGGCCATCGCCGTGCCGGCGCCGATCTGGCCGACCACGCGGTAGAAGGCCGGCGTGCTGTCGGGGCGGACCTTGACCGGCTGGTCCGCTTTCTCGACCTGCTCGAGCAGCGAACGGTGCTCGTCGCTCGCGCCGACGATTTCGGCGCGACGGTCCCGCTTGAGCTTGTAGATCAGCCAGGCGCCGACCGTGTCCATCCTGTCGACGTCGGAGAGATCGACGAGCGGCCGATCCTCGTCGACCTCGGCCAAACGCTCGGTGAGCTTGCGGATCCTCGCCAGCGTGAGGTTGCCGGTGAAGCGCAGGACGCTTCTGCCGGCCTCGTTCGACTGGGTGAAATCGGGCATGATGCTCATCGAGGGGGGGACACTGCTTCAAAAGGAGGCGGGCGGCAAGCGCGGGGAGGATGGACAGGGGCTACGCTCCTGTGCTTGCCCGGGTTCCGTGAAGCGCCAGCTCGCCATCTACGACATGGACCGCACGATCACCCGGCGCGCGACCTACACGCCCTTCCTGGTCCACGCCTGCGCGAGGCTGGCGCCCCGGCGCCTCGTCCTGCTGCCGCTCGTGCTGCTGGCGCTCGCCGCTTACGGTCTCCGGCTGATCGGCCGTGCCCGGCTCAAGGAATGGAACTATTTGCTGCTGATCGGCCGCAGCCTCGCGCCGGAGCGGCTCGAGCCGGTGGTCGAGAGCTTCGCCGAGCGCCAGCTCGCCACCAACATCATGCCCGGCGCCCGGCGCAGCATCGATGCCGACCGCGCGGCGGGGCGGCGCCTGGTGATGGCCACCGCCTCCTACCGGCTCTACGCGGCCGCCATCGCCCGCCGCCTCGGCTTCGACGACGTCATCGCCACGGAGACGCTGCGCGACGGCAGGGGGCGGATCCTCGCCCGCATCGACGGCGCCAATTGCTACGGCCTCGGCAAGCTCGACATGATCGAGGCGTGGCTGCAGCAGGCGGGACTGGAGCGCGACGCGGTCCACATCCGCTTCTATTCCGACCATGTCTCCGACCACCACGTCCACCGCTGGGCCGACGAAGCAGTGGCGGCCAACGCGCACCGCCGCTTGATCCGCCTCGCTGAATCCGAAGGATGGGAAGTAGTGGACTGGAGCGACCGAGAACAGAGTCAAATGTAAGCGGATGCTTTACATTGTAAGCTTCATGTAAAGTGCTCGTTCATTTCGCTTTTTACAATATCGCTAGTGCGTTGACTTTGTCGAGTCCGAGGCATAGCGTCCCGATCGATTGGCGACGCGCACACCTTCCTCCGGCCGCGCCGGCGGAACGCCGCCCTCGAGGGCGGGAGGTGAGGGTCCCGCTGATTACGTGTCGGGACCCTCACCTCATGGCGGTCAGACCGCCTCCAGCGCCTGCTCGAAATCGGCGACCAGATCGTCCGGGTCCTCGACTCCGATCGAGATGCGGACGAGGTTGTCGGTGATGCCGAGCGCCTGCTTGCGCTCCTCGGGCACCGAGAGATGGGTCATCGCCGCCGGTGCGCTCGCCAGCGTCTCGGTGCCGCCGAGGCTGACCGCGAGATGGGCGATCCTCAGCGCGTCGAGGAAGGCGAACGCCTCCTTCTCGCCGCCCTTGAGATAGAGCGAGAAGGTCGATCCGGCGCCGGTGCAGTGGCGCCGGTAGATGTCGGCCTGGCGGGCGTCGCCGCCATCCTCCAGGAAGCCGAGATAGCCGACGCTCTCCACCTTGGGGTGATCGCGCAGGAAGGCGCACACCTTGGCGGCATTCTGACCGGCCCGCTCCATCCTGAGCTCGAGCGTCTCGAGCGAGCGCAGCAGCATCCAGGCTGTGTTGGGATCGGTGATGGTGCCGATCGTGTTGCGAAGCATCCGGATGGTGTTGATGAGATCCTTCGAGCCGGTGATGCCGCCGGCGACGAGGTCGCTGTGGCCGCCGGCATATTTGGTCAGGGAATAGACGGAGAGGTCGGCGCCCTGGCGCAGCGGCTGCGCCCAGAGCGGGCCGAGGAAGGTGTTGTCGATCGCGATCGGCGGCCGCTCGTCGCCCAGCACCGCGGTGCGCGCCGCCGCCACCGCCTCGACGTCGACCAAAGCATTGGTCGGGTTGGCCGGACTTTCGAGATAGATGAGCGAGACGCGGCCCATCCCCTTGGCGCGCTCGAGCACGCTTTCGATCTCCGGCTGGGTCGCCCCCGCCGGGAAATCGAGCCATTTGACTCCGAAGCGGCCGAGGATGCGCGCGATCAGGGTCTCGGTCGCCGCGTAGAGCGGGCCCGAATGGACGACGACGTCGCCCGGCTGGACGAAGGCGAGCAGAAGCGTCGAGATCGCCGACATGCCGGAGGAGAAGCTGAGCGCGTCCTCGGCATCCTCCCAGAGGCCGAGACGGTCCTCGAGTATTTCCTGGTTCGGCCCGTTGAAGCGCGAATAGATGAGGCCTTCGGCGCCGCCCGGCCGCTTGCCGGTCACGCCCTCGAAGTGGCGCTTGCCGGCGGCGGCATTCTCGAAGACGAAGGTCGAGGTCAGGAAGATCGGCGGCTTGAGCGAGCCTTCCGAGAGAGCCGGGTCGAAGCCGTGGCCCATCATCAGCGTCGACGGCTTGAGCCGGCGGCCCCCCACTTCGAGCACGCCCGGCTTGGGGCGGCGGCGCGGAGTCGCGCCGGTGAGGTCGGATTCGTCTTCGTTGTGCATGTCTGTCTCCTATCAGCGGATCGCAGTTGCTGCGGGAGACCGAGCCTGCCGGAGCAGGCTCAAGGCCGCTTGCGGAAAGCGGCCCAGGGGTGAGGTCCGTCGCCCGCCGCGGTCTCTAGGGCCTGTGCCCATGAACCGCAACGGCCGGGGACAGCCTATCTGGCTGTCCCCTTCCTCGGCTGCGCGAGGGGGACAGTCAAATAGACTGTCCCCGAGAGCTGAGCTTACCCGACCATCGCCGCGATGATCCAGACAACGCCCACCATCAGCGGCACGCCGGCGAGATCGAGGATCAGCCCGGCCTTCAGCATGCGCGGCAGCGCGATGTGGCCGGTCGCCCAGGCGATCGCGTTGGGGCCGGTGCCGGAGGGCAGCATGAAGCCCCAGCTCGCCGCCCAGGCGGCGGGCAGGGCCAGCAGGATCGGATCGATTCCGGTCGCGGCGATGATCCCGGCGACGACCGGGATGATCCCGCTAGCGGCGGCGACGTTCGACGCGAACTCGGTGATCACGATGACGATCGCGACCAGCACGCAGACCACGACCAGCGGGTGGACCAGGCGCAGCGGCTGCAGCGCGACCCCGAGCCAGTCGGCCAGGCCGGACGCGCCGATGCCGGCGGCCAGCGCCAGGCCGCCGCCGAACATCATGATCACCCCCCAGGGCGCGCGGTTCGCCTCCTCCCAATTGAGGATGGCGCGGCCGGTCCCGTCAGGGATGACGAACAGCAGCAAGGCCCCGGCGACCGCGATCGTGCCGTCGGTGAGGCTGTCGCGCGGCAGCAAGGGCGTGACGAAGGGCAGCGCGACCCAGGCGGCGACGACCGCGGCCACCAGCGGCACCAGCCGCATCTCCGCCGCGGACCAGGGCGCGACCTCGCCGATCCCGGCGAGCGCGGCGGCCGGATCGAAATCGGTCGGGCGCACCCGCTGCACCTTGAGCAATATGTACCAGCAGAGCGGAATGGCGATCAGCACGAGCGGCATGCCGTAGGTCGCCCAGGTCAGGAAATCGATCCGGAGCCCGAGCGCGCGCTCGATGATGCCGGCGGCGATCGCGTTGGTCGGCGAGCCGACGAGCGTGCCGAGCCCGCCGATCGAAGCCGCGAAGGCGATGCCCATGGCGAGCGCCCCGGCGAAGCCTTCGGTGTGCTTCTCCTCGACCTTGGCGGCTTTGAGCACGGCGACGGCGATCGGCATCATGATGAGGGTGGTCGCCGTGTTGGAGACGATCAGGCTGATGATCGCGGTCGCGGCCATGAAGGCGAGCAGCATCGCCGCCGGAGTCGAGCCGCCGCGGGTGACGATGGCCAAAGCGAGGCGGCGGTGGAGGCCGGTGCGCTCGATCGCGAGCGCGATGATCGCGCCGCCGAGCACCAGGAACAGGATCGGGGAATAATAAGAGGCGGCGGTCTCGCTCGCGTTCATGATCCCGAACAGGGGAAAAGCGAGGAACGGCACCAAGGCGGTGGCGGTGAGCGGCAGCGCCTGCGTCATCCACCAGGTCGCCATCAGCACGACGATCGCGGACGTGTGCCAGGCGGCGGGCGGCATCGCCGCCGGCGCCGGCAGCGCGAGCATCGCCGCGAAGAGGGCGAGCCCTGCCCAGAGGCCGATCCGCTCGGTCACCGAGACAGCCGGCTCAGCGCGGGAAGCCGTGCCTGCGCAGCACCGCGGCCTCGTCGGCGGTGACTTCGCGCAACATCAGCTCCGCCTGCTCGCGCGTCATCTGGCCGAGAGCGGCCAAGGCGGCGATCGTCGGCGGCAGGCCGTCGGCCACCAGCGCGGCGAGCATCGACTGGTCTCCGGGGCCGCCTGCCAGTGTGCCCAATCTGAACGGCTGCCAGGTCGAGTCGCCTTCCTCGCCGCAGGCGAAGCGCACGACCAGCGCGCCGTTGTTGGTCGGCTGCAGCTGCCGCCACTCGCGATATCCCTCGGGAGGAGGCCCGTCGGCCAGTACCTGCATCGCGGCCGAGTATCCGGTGACGTGGAGATAGCGCACACGGTTGCCAGCGCAGTCCGCCTCGATTCGCGCGCCGGCGATATTGTGACGGCCGTCGGAGCGGGTTGGATAGGTCCGGATCACGGCAGAGCGGCTGGATCCCTCGCCGCGCCGGCTGTCCGCGTCCATCAGCACGAGCTGATCGGCGTTGTGGCTGATGTACCACCAATTCTCCGCCTGCGCCGAACCCGCCGCGAGCAAGGCGGCGGCTGCGGCGGCGAGCCGCGCGAACCATGCGAGCCTGTGCAAATCCCCTCTCCCTCTCCCCGGAGCTTCCTCCAGATCGCAGCCCCACGCAAGGGTCAGCGGGGCAGCGCGATCAGCGAAATCTGGCGGCCGTAGGTCGGCTCGCCGCGGTGGGTGGAGCGGCGGTAGGAGTAAAAGAGATCGGGCTGCGAATAGGTGTCCTGGCCCAGCGCTTCGGTGCGCGAGACGCCCGCCTGAGCGAGCCGGGACGCCACAAAGCCCTCGAGGTCGAACCCGTAATGCCCGCTGCGCCCGCTCGCGAACCAGCGCTCATTTTCCCGGTCCGCCTCGACGAAACGCCGCAAGAAGGCCTCGTCCACCTCATAGGATCTGCGCGCGATGCAGGGGCCGACCGCCGCCCCTATCCGCGCGCGGTCGGCGCCGAGCGATTCCATCGCCGCGACCGTCGCCTCGACGACTCCCGCGAGAGCGCCCTTCCAGCCGGCATGGGCGGCGCCGACCACGCCGGCCGCCGGATCGGCGAGGAGCACCGGCGCGCAGTCGGCGGTGAGGATGCCGAGCGCGACGCCCGCACGGTCGGTGACCATCGCGTCCGCGCGCGGCCGGGCGTCGAGCGCCCAGGGCTCGGTCACCGTCACGGCCGTCGCCGAATGGACTTGGTGGACGGTGGCGAGGCGCGCGCCCGGAGCGACCGCTTCGACGGCTCGGCGGCGGTTCTCCGCTATCGAAACCGCGTCGTCGCCCGAGCCGTGGCCGACATTCAGGCCGGCGCAGACGCCCTGCGAGACGCCGCCGGGCCGGCCGAGGAAGCCGTGCCGAACG
>JAXDPC010000015.1:0-4116 GCA_034668525.1 Sphingomonadales bacterium | reverse complement strand
CAGGAACACGGCCAGATAGACCAAGGCGAGAATAGTCCCCGACCAGCGCGCGATCCTGACTGAAGCAGGGCCGATCAGGGGCCCCGCCAGGAGCGCGACCCAGCCCACCAAAGCCGGCAGATGCGCGATCCAGAATGCAGCCTCGAGCGACATCGGGCGCTCAGCCGATCTTCTGGCCCGTTTTTTCCCAGTCGGCGAGGAAGCTCTCGACTCCCTTATCGGTCAGCGGGTGCCTGAACAATTGCCGGATCACCGCCGGCGGCGCGGTCATCACGTCGGCGCCGATCTTGGCGGCGTCGTGGACGTGGATCGGGCTGCGCACCGAGGCGACCAGGATCTGGGTGGGAAAATCGTAATTGTCGTAGATCAGGCGGATGTCGGCGATCAGCTCCATGCCCGGATAGCCGACGTCGTCGTGGCGGCCGACGAAGGGCGAGACGAAGGTCGCTCCCGCCTTGGCGGCGAGCAGGGCCTGGTTGGCCGAGAAGCACAAGGTGACGTTGACCATCGTGCCGTCGCCGGTCAGCTTCCGGCAGGTCTTGAGCCCGTCGACGGTGAGCGGCACCTTGACCGCGATATTGTCGGCGATCTTCCGAAGCACCTCTGCCTCGCGCATCATCCCGTCCTGGTCGAGCGCCACCACCTCGGCCGAGACCGGCCCCGCCACGATCCCGCAAATCTCGCGCACCACCTCGATGAAGTCGCGCCCCGCCTTGTGGACCAGCGACGGATTGGTGGTCACGCCGTCGAGCAGCCCGGTCTCGGCGAGGTCGCGTATCTCTGCGGTGTCGGCGGTGTCGACGAAGAATTTCATGGCGCTGCAAATCCCGGATGAAGGTGCCGCGCGGGTAGCCGATCGGACCAGGCCAGTCCACAGCCGGGGCCCGCCCTCCGGCTCGAGGCCGCGCTAATAGCTCGCGCCGTCGATCGGGCGGCGCGGCAGGTCGCGCCACAAAGCGGGGTCGAACATCCTGAGGTTGACCGCCATCCGCGGATAGGCGGGATCGGTCGGCGTCCAGTGGGTCGTGCAGCCGCAGATCGGGCAGTGCCACAGATCGAGCATGCGGTCGCCCTGCTGGTAGGAGACGCCTTCGCCCGCCGCGGTCAGCGCGGCGGGCGGGCAATGATGCCACAGCCCGGCGGTGCGCCGGCAGATCGAGCAATTGCATTCGCCCGCCTCCGCCGGCGTCTCGCGCAGGACCAGCCGTATCCGCCCGCAATGGCAGCTGCCGCGATGCTCGCTCATCTCGACTTGCGGGTAGCGGATCGGGCGGAGCCGGTCCACAGGCCGGCGCGCCCTTCCCCCGCTCAGAGCCGCGTGATCCGCGGCATCGCCGCCTTCTTGCGCAGCATCAGCTCCCAGAGCGCCCAGATCATCGCATCGGCCCGGTCCGGCGAGCGCGTCGGCCCCTCGTAGCCGCCGCCGATCGACAGCCCCGCCAGCTCGTCCTCGAGCGCCGGGAAGCGCCCGGCCAGCTTCGCCCGCTTGCGCTCGAACAGGGTGGCGACCGGCTCGGCCCGCGCCGTCTTGCCCTCGCTGGCATGGACCAGCCTGACCGGCAGCCCGGCATCGGCGGCGAGCAGCACGCTCTCGACCATGCGCCCGCCATTGTTGGCCTCGGCGACGATCCGGTCCGCGCCCCATTCCGCCGCCGCCGCCGCGACCCTGCGCGCCCACACCTCCGGCATCGCCCCCGCCACCGAGCAGTCCGCGAGCACATAGGCGACATCGTCCCTGCCCAGCCCGCAGACCACGATCCCGCACGCATCCCCTTCCGTCGAGGCCGGCGGATCGACCCCGATCACGATTCTCCTGAAAAAATCCCGCTCATCCTGAGTAGGGGCTGAGCCGGGCGAAGACCCGTATCGAAGGGCCACCCGCGCCCTCTCGATCAGGTCCCGCGGCCACAGCGCCCGCTCCACCTCCTCGACCAGCTCGCCTTCCAGCTCCTGCCGCCCGAGCCTGGTGCCGCCGATTTCCGCCTCCATCGCCTCGAGGAAGCGCAGGCCCGCATGCGGGTTCGCCCGGCTCGGCCCGCCGCTGCGCTCCAGCCCCCGCATCGCCATCACCCGCTTCAGCACCGGCACCGATCGCGGCGTCGTCGTCACCACCGCCTGCGGCCGCGGCCCGAGCCGCAGCCCGAGCATCAGATTGTTCCAGCTCGCCTCCGCCCGCTTCCATTTCGCGAGCTCGTCGCACCAGGCATAATGATGCTCGGGCCCGCGCAGGCCCTCCCCGTCGGCGGCCGAAAAGACCTGCGCCTGCGCCCCGCTGGCGAAGTCGAGCCGGCCGAGGCTCGGCGCCCAGCGCATCGCCGCCCTTTCCTCTTCGGTGGCGACGGCGAGCAATCCGCTCTTCCCCTCGATCATCACCCGCCGCGCCTCGGCTGCGGTCGCCGCGACCAAAGCGATGCGCGCGCCCGGCACCGCCCGCGCCTTCTCGCTCACCCATTCCGCGCCGGCCCGGGTCTTGCCGAAGCTGCGCCCCGCCTGGATCAGCCAGACGTGCCAGTCCTCGCCCGCCGGCCTTTGCCCTTGATGCGCCCAGCTCGGCCAATCGTCGTTGAGCCGCCGTCTCTCTTCCTCGGGAATCGCCTGCAGCGCCGCGCGCAGCAGCTCGGGCTCAATCGCGTCCAGGCGCAGCATCGCCCTCGCCGCCCTCCGCCCGGCGCTCGCGGTGACGGCGGATCGCCTCGGCCTTGCGGACGATGTCCTCCGTCACCTCCTCGATGCTGCGCTTGCGCAGCTGCGCCGCGCCGCGCCGGCCGCGGCCGTTGCGCTTCTCCTCGCGCCATTTCAGATATTGCAGCGCGATATGCGGATCGAAGCGCCGCTGCGCCTCGGCGACGGCGGCGCGACTCCTCTCGTCCTCGCCGGGATCGCCCTCTTTCTCCTCCGACGCCGGGCCGTGGCCGACATCGTTGCCGCTCGTCGCCAGCCGGAATTCGAGCATCAGCTCCGCATCCTCCAGCGCCTCATCGATGCGCCGCGCCAGGGCCGGCCAGCGCCGCCGCCGGGCAAGGATCGATTGGGTGCTCACCTTCACCGCCCGCGCCGCCGCGGCGAAATTGCCGGTCGCGGCAAGCGCGGCGATGAACCGGTCCTCGATCCTCTTCGACCAGTGGCCGGGCCGCCGCGCGATGATCTGCAGCCGCCCGTTGCTGTGGCGCCGGATCGTCTCGAACGTGCCGTCGCCGCGGTCGACCCAGTCCCTGGGCCGCCCCGCCAGCCGCGCCTCCGCTTCCCGGATCGCCTCGGCCCAATCGCGCGCCAGCTCCGGATCGCGCTTGCGCAGGACGCGCAGATGCTGCGGCGTCATCCCGATCTCCGCCGCCGCCAGCCGCACGTTCCCGGTCGCCCGCAGCGCCTCCAGAAACCGCTCCCGCCGCGACGCCGTCAGCCGCCGCGCCTGCCCGCCGCCTTCGTCCTTCCCACCCACGGAATCCTGTTCGTCGCCCACGTCCCCACCCCCGCCGCTGGCACCGGCGGGCGCGAGCCATCCGCCCCGATGCTGAGTCTCGAATCTGTACCCTATTCGTTCCGATTTGTCAACCCCTGAACCCGAAAGGTTCGGAAGTTGACGGCCTTGACTCCCCTCCCTGCAAGGGAGGGGCCGGGGGTGGGTACGCGCGCAGCGCGTGTTCTGATATCGAGGCGGGATGCCGGCCCCGAGAATCCCGCGCCGAATAACCCGCCGAGCCCGCGCGCTACGCAACGAGCCCACCCCGCAGGAAGTCGCGATCTGGCGCCTCCTCTCCCGCTACCGCCCCAAATTCACCCGCCAGCTGTCGATCGAGCCTTATTATGCCGATCTCGCCAACCGCCAGGCGAAGCTCATCGTCGAGCTCGACGGCAGCCAGCACGTGGACTCCACGGCCGACGAGGCCCGCACGCGCTTCCTCGAACGCGAAGGCTGGACCGTCATCCGCTTCTGGAAC
The DNA here is from genome assembly GCA_034668525.1 of Sphingomonadales bacterium. Taxonomy (GTDB): domain Bacteria; phylum Pseudomonadota; class Alphaproteobacteria; order Sphingomonadales; family Sphingomonadaceae; genus Allosphingosinicella. The sequence continues at coordinate 178 of JAXDPC010000015.1, read as the reverse complement.
GGCGACGTCGATTCAAACCCCGAAGGCGTAGCCGAGGCAATCCTCCTCAAAGCCGCCGAGTGCCTCGGCGGCACCCACCCCCAACCCCTCCCTTCCAGGGAGGGGCGCCAAAGACGCCCCCGCTTCAAATAACTCCCCTCCCTGGAAGGGAGGGGCCGGGGGTGGGTACGCGCGCAGC
>JAXDPC010000014.1:0-5723 GCA_034668525.1 Sphingomonadales bacterium | reverse complement strand
CGCTGTGCGCATCAGGCCCGAGCCGTCGCAATGCGGGCAGGGCCGGGTGGAGGCCTCGAGCACGCCGGTGCGCAGGCGCTGGCGGCTCATTTCCATCAGGCCGAAGGACGAGATGCGGCCGACCTGGATGCGGGCGCGGTCGTTCTTCAGCGCCTCCTTCATCGCTTTCTCGACCTTGCGGATATGGCCGTTCGATTCCATGTCGATGAAGTCGATGACGACGAGGCCGGCCATGTCGCGCAGGCGCAGCTGTCGGGCGATCTCGTTGGCGGCCTCTATGTTGGTCGCGTAGGCGGTCTGCTCGATATTGTGCTCGCGGGTCGACCGGCCCGAGTTGATGTCGATCGAGACCAGGGCCTCGGTCGGATTGATCACCAAATAGCCGCCCGATTTCAGCTGGACGACGGGCTGGTACATGGCCGCGAGCTGGTCCTCCGCGCCGTAGCGCTGGAAGAGGGGCACCGTGTCCGCATAGGCCTTCACCCGGCGGACGTGGCTCGGCATCAGCAATTTCATGAAGGCGCGTGCCGCCTTGTAGCCGTCCTCCCCCTCGACGATCACTTCCTCGATCTCGCGATGATAGATGTCGCGAATGGCGCGCTTGATGAGGTTCGAATCCTCGTGGATCAAAGCGGGCGCGGAGCTCTGCAGCGTCTTGTCACGGATCTCGTCCCAGAGCCGGGCGAGATAATCGAAGTCGCGCTTGATCTCGGTCTTGGTGCGGCTGAGCCCCGCCGTGCGGACGATGCAGCCCATGCTCGGCGGCAGGCTCAGCTCCGCCATGATCTGCTTGAGCCGCTTCCTGTCCGAACCGTTCGAGATCTTGCGGCTGATGCCGCCGCCATGGCTGGTGTTGGGCATCAGCACGCAATAGCGGCCCGCCAGGCTGAGATAGGTGGTGAGCGCCGCGCCTTTGTTGCCGCGCTCCTCCTTGACGACCTGGACGAGCAGCACCTGGCGGCGCCGGATGACGTCCTGGATCTTGTAGCGTCGCCTCAGATTCTGGCGCTTGCGCCGCAATTCGTCGGCGGCATTCTCCTCGGGCGCATTGCCGGTCGCTTCGGCCGAAGGCGGCGGCGCGTCGTCGTCATGCGCCTCGTCTTCGCCATTGCCGTCGAAGCCCGCGTCCGAGCGGTCCTGGCCGTAGTCGAGCTGGGCCCGCTCGTCCTCCTCCTCGTCGTCGTCATGATCCTCGTAGCGGCTGTCCTCGGCGGCGCGCAGGCGCGCTTCCTCGGCGGCATGCTCGGCCTCCTCGCGCAGCAGCGCCTCGCGATCCTCGCGCGGGATCTGGTAATAATCGGGATGGATCTCGCTGAAGGCGAGAAAGCCGTGGCGGTTGCCGCCGTAGTCGACGAACGCCGCCTGCAGCGACGGCTCGACCCTGGTCACCTTGGCGAGATAGATATTCCCCTTGAGCTGTCTGTGCTCGGCACTTTCGAAGTCGAACTCTTCAATCCGATTTCCCTTGACCACGGCCACCCGGGTCTCTTCCCGGTGGCGCGCGTCGATCAGCATGCGCATCGTCATCAATTTCACTCCACACGCGCAGCGCGGCCGGCAGGCCCTGGCCTGAGCGGCGGCGCGCGCGCTCGTATTCGGACGGCGGCGCGGCGGTCATTCGCCGCGCGATGGTCCCGGTTGCAAAGAAAATGGGCGTCTTTGCTGCGAGCGGCAGGGCGGTTCCGAAGACCGTCCGCGACACCCCCGCGCCCACGCCGCGGCCCCTGCGGGCGCGTGTGTCGGTGGGGGGGAAATGCCTCATGCAGCGTCAACCTCGACAGCCGGCGGGAGCCGGCGAACTCGACGGACCGGACGGTGGGTCTGGTCTACGCAAACCCGGGGCACGGCCCGATGCAAGGCTGCTAGCACCCGCGCGGGCAAGCGGCAACCGCCCAGCGCATTTTGGCCCAGAGCATTTTTGGCTTTGACGCCGGCGCGCCCCGAGCCCCACAGAAGCGGCGATGACCTATGTGCTGGCGCTGCTCGCGATGCTGATCGGCTGGGGCGGTCCGGGCCGCGGCGATCCGGCCGGGGCGCCGGGCGGAGTCACCATCCCGCTCGGCACGGTCGAGCCGGCGCGGAGCGACCTCGTCCTGCCGCCGGTGACCCGCGCGCGCACCGCGGAGGCGCCTTTGGTGGTGATCGATCCCGGCCATGGCGGCCGCGACCCCGGCGCCTCCTCGCCGCAGCCGGGCCTCGTCGAGAAGGACGTCACCCTCGCGATCGCGCGCCGCATCCGCGACGCCCTCGCCGCCTCGGGCCGCGTCCGCGTCGCCCTCACCCGCGACGACGACCGCTACCTTCTCCTCCAGGACCGCTACGAGATCGCCCGCCGGCTCTCTGCGAACCTGTTCATCTCGATCCACGCCGACGCCGCGCCCCACAATGACGGCGCCCGCGGCGCCACCATCTACACCCTCTCCGAAGTCGCTTCGGACCGGCAGGCGGCCCTGCTCGCCCAGCGCCAGAACAGCGCCGATCTGATCGGCGGCGTCCGCCTCAGCTCGGACCCCAACGTCAACGTCGTCCTGATCGATCTCGCCCAGCGCGAGAGCATGGACGTGTCGGCCGATTTCGCCCGCATCCTCTATCGCGAGGCCGCGCCGATCTTCCCGTTCCGCCCCGAATGGCACCGCTTCGCCTCGCTCGTCGTGCTGAAGGCGCCGGACATTCCCTCGATCCTGTTCGAATCCGGCTATCTCACCAACGAGGTCGACGCGGCCTACATCCGCTCCCCGCAAGGCCAGGCGCAGATCGCCGACGGCATGCGCCGCGCCATCGAGGCGCATTTCGCCCGCCTCCGCCTCCGGCGCCGCGGCTGAGCGGCAGCGGCCGCGCGCTCAATTTTCCTGCTTGTCGGGCTCCGGCGATGCTTCCCCGCCGCCGCTCGCCGCTTCCCCCTCGGCCGCGCGCGATCGGAACAAGTCTATCTCGAGCGAGGGCGAGTGGCGCCGCCGCCGGTGATGATGGCGGCGGCCGGACCGGCCGGACTCCTCGCCTTGCGCGCGCTTGTGGAACAGGTCGATCTGGGTCGCCTCGTAGCGCCGCTGCTTGGAGATCCGGCTGTGCCGCCAGACCTGATATTGCCGCCAGCCGAGGAAACCTGCGAGCACCAGCAGCCCGACCAGCAGCGCGGCCGCGCCGACGATGATGGCGACGTGCAGCAATTCCTTGACCTGCGGTTCCACCGCTTTCCCTCACCGTTCGCCGGGCCCGCGCCCGCCCCCGGCGCGCATAGCCCGCCATGCGCCGCGACGGAAGGGCGGACGGCCCGCCGGCGGGAAGATCCGCCGGCTGAGCCGGTCGTGGCCGTCATGGACGAGGCGGGCGCAATTGCCCTCGGCGTCGATGCCTCATACTGGACCAGCGGCTCGTCGCCGCCCGGCCCATGCACCCAGCGGCGCAGGATGGTGTTGGTGGCGGCGTCGATCTCGGCGGTCAGGCGTTCGCCGTCATAGTCCCACCACATGCCGGACACGCCGCGATAATAAAGCCGTCCCAGCCCGTCATAGGCGAAGAGCGGGCTCGGCGCGCCGGCGAGGCGGTTCTCGGCCGTGTAGGTGAAGCCGACGCTGCCCAGCGCGTCGATGTTGCCGCGGGCGTCGTGGCTGACGGTGAGGCCGCCCGTGTTGGTGAGCTGGTTGCGGCCGTTGACCGTCGCGCTGGCCGTGGTCGGCGCCAGCGTCGCGAAACTCTCGTTCGAGCGCGTGCTCGAGACGATCTGGCTCGACGGGTTGTAGGCGAAGGTCACGCTCAGGTCACGCGCCGTGCCGTCCGGATTCTGCACCAGCTCCGAAAGCCGCGACGCATTGTCGTAGGCGTAGGTGGTGACGGCGCCGTTGCCGCGCGTCAGCGAGATGCGCCGGCCGCGGCTGTCGTAGCCGAAGGTCGCGAGCACGCCGGCGCCCGAGGTGACGGGATCGTCCGTCGATCCGTTGCGCTCGCGGATCTGCGTCATCTCGCCGGTGACGTTGTAATCGTAGACGACGAAGAAGCTGTCGCGCCAGGTCATCCGCGTGCGCCTGCCGGCGGCGTCGTAGCGGTAGGTCTTGGCGCCGTAGCCGCTGCTGCCCTCGCTCAGCACCCGGCCGAGCGCGTCGTAGGTGAAACTGACGTCGTGGGTATTGGTGTCGGTCGCCGAAATCATCCGCCCGAGCAGGTCGTAGCCGTAGGTGACGTCATATTCCCAGGCGACATTGCCCGGCAGGTCGCGCCCCGTCAGCCGCCCGAGCGTCGTAGGAAAAGCCGATCGTCTGCCCGGCGCGCAGCCGGCGCGAGGCGACGAGGCTGGAGCCAAGCGTGCCGTTCGAGCGGGTCTCGTAGATCAGCTGCTCCGTTAATCAGCTCGTGTGAGGTCGTGAGATTCTTCCCTCTGCCACAAGCGAGGTCACACAGGCTCGGATGAGGGAACGCGCGTCCGCTCGGCATAATTCATCGCTGTTATCCAAACTTCCTAATCCAGCGATGCGTTGTGGTAGATCACCAGTCCCACACCAGATTGTTCGAGCATTTCTAAAATCAGTAACCAGTGTTTCAAGCGCAACGAGGGGCTCACTCACTTCCTCCCAGCAAATATCCAAGAACGTAAGCAAGACCGCAAACGCGATATCAATAGCGTCCTGTGGCACACTATTCATGTCATAGTCGTCTACATTATAGAATATCTGCATAAACCTTACATCATCAGAGAGTATATCTAATATGTCTACAACTAGCTTTCTATCATGCTCGGAAATAATATGATTTTCTTGTACCCAATGAGCAGACGGGACGGGGTAAGGTCGCATAACACCCTCATGCGCATATGGTGGGAGGACACGGGCCGCGGTACGCGGGATATCGACGGCCGTTGAAATTATTCGGCCAACCGGAGATTGGAGCTCCTCCGATGAAGCGAGCGTGGTTCAGCGAACAACGGCCGATTAGGAAACACCCCAAAGTCAGTGGCATAATGTACTCGACAATCCCACTCCGCCCGCCAAAACTGTCCTGCGATTGAAGTAAAATCGAACCAAGACGGTGGCCGCCCGAGTTTATCGCGAAAATTTCGCCATTGCGGAGAGCTCTTGCTCGGACATCCGGTCTAAGGGCATACTGAGTCCACGGATCGGTAGAGTCCCTCAACCTTTGTTCTGGTGTAGCAGTTCCAAGAGCACTTACCCACATCGAATAAGATATTCCACCGTCAGGGATCTGAAGTTCTCCATACGACGTTCCCCCTGGCCCCGAGAGGAGGTTCAGTCTGGACAGAGTCGATTACAAGCTCTTCCGCCCGTTTAGAAAATCAACTACAGAATCTATGGCTGCTCTCCGAGCCTGAGGGGGTAAAGGACCCATGTGGTGCCCTACGGCGGCTGTTGCAGCATCACGGTATGATAGGTTGCGTGCCATCGCTGCCGCTTGAGTATCTGTACCGTTTATCGAAAGGAAACCCACCTGCGAACAGTCATTGCTCGGTATGATTGAGCCGGTACAATAACTCGCTATGGTGCCGCTCGGATCGGTCGCATTCACCGGGTCCCCGCCGACATAGGCATAGAGGTTCATCCCGTCGCCATAGCCGGTCGGGTCGGTCTGCATGAAGCGGCCGAGGGCGGGGTCGTAGACCCTGGCGCGCATGTAATATTGGCGGGTGACGGGGAGCCAGAAGGCGCCGGTGTATCCGAACGAGTAGCTGGAGGCGGAGTTGCCATATTCGTCGAAGGGCACGATGCCTGTGACCG
>JAXDPC010000013.1:0-6980 GCA_034668525.1 Sphingomonadales bacterium | reverse complement strand
TGGCTGAGCGGTCAGCCGCCGGCGACGTTGTCGGCGACATTGTCCCACATGCTGATCGTGCCTTCGGCGAAGGCGCGCACGCCCGCGATCATGGCCAGGAAGACGAGGGCCATGATCAGGGCATATTCGATCGCAGTCGCACCGCGTCGGTCCTTCCCCAACTCCCGCAGCCTGCGCATCGCTCTTGCCCTTCTGGTCTTCCCCGATGCTCGGCTCTACGGCAGCGACGGTTAAGGGAATGCTGACGCGGGGCGCGGATTTGCAAAATATTCCGACAATGACGGTGGTGGCTGCGGCCTTGACCGACCCGCAAGGGCGGGTCCTGCTCCAGCAGCGGCCCGAGGGGCGCGCCATGGCCGGGCTCTGGGAGTTTCCGGGCGGAAAGGTGGAGGAGGGCGAGCTTCCCGAGGCCGCCCTGGGGCGCGAGCTCGAGGAAGAGCTCGGCATCGCCGTCGCCGCCCCCGACCTCGCCCCCGCCTGCTTCGCCAGCGCCGCGCTCGGCGAGCGCCACCTGGTGCTGCTCCTCTACCTCTGCCGCATCTGGCGCGGCGAGCCCCGGCCGCTCCACGCCGAAGCGCTCAAATGGCTGCGCCCGGCGGAAATGGACCCCGACGAAATGCCCCCCGCCGACCGGCCGCTGATCGCCCTGCTCGCGGCTTTGCTCTAGTCACATCCGTCGGTCCCCGAGCGACAGGGGGTCAGTTCGACGCTGGGTCGGAATGCCTGCTTGCGACCGCAGCCGGACATTTGGCTCGGCCCCACCCTTGCCCTTGGGCGCGCGCGGTGCATAATCATGCAACGAGGTATTCGCATTCCGACCGGGGGAGGGGGAGCAATGCCATCGCGCGTGCCGGCGACGATCCGGGATCGACTGACTTTCTATCACTCGATGCCCGGAGGCGATAATCCGCTGCTTCTCACCGACGTGAAGGTGACCAGCAACACGCAGAACGAGCGGGACCGCACCGCGACCGGGCTGCACGTGATCGTCGACGATCGCGACGACGAGCAGATCCTGTACGGCGTCACGGCCCTTCCCGCCGAGACCAAGCGATCCAATGCGACCGGCCTGCTGCCGGTCCAGAAGGTCACCAAGCTCACAATCATCTGCGACACGCTGACCGTCCGATGCCGCTGGTGGATGCCCGAATGCGACGTGATCGTCTTCGCGCGGCAGATCCTGTTCGAGGGCGAGGGCTGCATCGACACCAGCCCCGCGCCCTGGGAGCTGGCCCGCGCCAGGGATGCGTACGACAAGACCCCGGGCGCGAACGGCGCCAATGGCCGTTCGGGCGGGAAGGTGACCATCTACGCCCGCGACGTCGATGCCCCGGCGGGCAGCCGGGCGAAGCGCATCATCACCGACGGCGGCAAGGGCCAGGACGCGGGAAGGGGCCTCGACGGCAAGGACGGCAGGAACGCGTCGGGCGCGCTGACCTGGATCGGCGACGACTATACCGACGAGAAATCGTGGAAGGATTCCTTCCGGACGACGACGGTCAAGGTCAAGCTCAACGACCACAAGGGCAAGACCATCCTCGGCATCCGCCGCATCTGGCGCACGCTGGAGATCGAGCGCAGCAATCTGGTCCAGGGCACCACCGAGCCGCCGGGCGACGGGGACGACGCGATCAGGCCCGGCGACGCGGGGAGCGGCGGAGCGCCCGGCGTGCTGGCCACCAATCTCGCGGGGCTCATCGCCCTGTGGCAGGCCAGGCCGGGCAAGGCGGGTGCGCAGGCGCCGACCGCGAAGGGCGGCGCCGCCGGCTGGCCGCAGCAATCGGTCTTCTACGAATGCGAATATCGCTTCAAGGCCCATCTGTGGCCGGATCCCTACGACAATTCGGACGAAGCAAAGGTCAAGCATTGGGATTACTCCACCCGCAAGGGCGCGACCCTGAACGGCCAGCCGGGCAATGACGCCGATCCGGTCTCGATCGACCTGAGCGAGACCGAGGCCAATGTGTGGCTTCACTCGGCGTTGGTGCCGCTGGTGCAGGATTATGTGCGGACCTGCTATTTGCGCGGCGACGAGGCCGAGGCGCAGCGGTTGGTGGATCTCTATGCGCCGGTATTCCTGGGCGAGATTCCGCTGAAGCGCGGCATCTGGCAGCAGCGCGATACCCCCTATTGGCGCGGGCTTCAGGCCGAGTTCGCCACGCTTCAGCAGCGGCTGGCCAACCATCTCGACTATTTCGGCAAGCCGGCCGGCTATTCGCCGATGCTGTCGCTGGCGAGCAGCTTCCAGCTCTACCGGATGGATGTCGACCTGGCGCTGGAAGTGCTGATGTTCACGGCCTGGGTCGCGGCGAAACAGAACGAGCAGCGCGAGCTCGCCGAGGCTGCGCGCGCCGCCTCACAGCTGATCATCAAGGAAAGCGCCGCGATCGCCGCCCGAATCGAGGCGGCCGAGACCCGCGCGGAGAAGCTGCGGGCCGACGCGGACGCGCTCGAGCAGGCGCAGAACGACGTCCATGCCGCGCTCGCCGAGCAGAAAACCCGGCTCTACAACGAGGCGTCGGGCAATATCGCCCGGGTCGGTCAGATCAAGCTGGCGGTGAACCTCGGCGCCGCTCTGCTCCAGGTTTTTCCTTATGGTCAGCCGATCCTCGGCGGAATAGCAGGTGCCGGCGCGGACGCGTTCGATCTGCTCGACAAGGAACCGGACGAAGTCCTCAAGACCGTCAAGACCCGGCTCACCGACACCGCGAAGGCCTATAAGGAAAGCAGCAAGGAGACCGAAGAGCTGGTCAAGAAAGCCAAGGCCGACGCCAAGGAGCTGAAGACCGCGGCGGGCAAGAAGCTCAGCGTCGAGGAGATCAAGAAGCTCGCCAAGACCAAGCCCACGGCCTGGTCGACCGCGGGCAAGGGCGTTGCCGAGGCCGGAGCGCTGGTCGGCAAGGCCTATAAGGCCGCTCAGGTCTCGCAGGCCGAGATCGAGGTTCAGCTCGCCAAGCTGGCGAGCAAGGACGAGAAATGGAACGCCCTGGTCAAACGGATCAAGGAATTGATCGAGCAGCGCGGAGCGATCCATGCCGCCTTGCTCGAGGTCAATCAGGAGGTCGGGCAGGGCTATGCGGATCTCGCCTCGAACTACGATGCGCTCGCTGCGCTGAATGGCGAGGAGGCGTCGGCGCGCGCCCGGACGATGACCGGCGACACCTTCCGGATCATCGAGGGCATCCGCAATCGCGCCCGGCTGTCGCTGACGCAATCGCTCTACAATGTCGTCCGCGCGTTCGAATCCGCTCTGTTCAAGCCGGTCAACATCAACTGGTCGCTCGACGTGCTGGCCGAGAAGATCAACACCTTGATCAGCGGCAAGCCGATGCACAGCTGGACCGACACCGAGCTCAAGGACCGGGTCGGCACTTTGCGCACCGCGTTCATGGATAATCTCAGCGTGATCCGCCAGGCGCTGATCGGCGATCTTTCCGCGATCGACATGAAGGATCGCCACGTCGATTTCGATATCAAGGCGGGTCCCGTCCTCGATGCGCTCAATCAGGGATTGAGCGTCGAGATAGACTCGGCGCAGCTGGGCGTGATCGAGCCCGACTGGCAGCATCAGATGCTTGCCGACCTCAAGATACGGGCGATCGAGTTCGAGGCCGGAGCCGAGATACCCGAGGAGGGCGATGCCGAGATCATCGTCGAGATCAGCGAATTGGGCGTCGTTCGCGATGGCGGCCGGCTGTTCGGCCTGCGCCTCGCCGCGCCGGTGGTTGAGACGTTCCGCTACCATTTCGAATCGGAGACGCTCGACCAGGCCGAGCAGAGCGAATATTGGAAGGATCTGATGGATCTGATCCTCGGCAAGGAGGGCGCTTCGATCCGCCAGAAGCTCGCTATGCCCTCGGCCTGGAGCAGTCTCACTCTGCGTGCGAATTTCAGCCGCATCGGCGCGGTGAGCGCGCCGAGGATCAGGCGGATCGCCTTCAGCATGACGGTGAGCTCGCTGGTCGCTCCGAGGCAGCAGATCGTCCTCGAAGCGCGCGCCTCCGACGGCAGCTCGCCGATCGTGATGGACGGCAATCCCTATGTCGAGATCTACCGGGTCTCCGACCGCCCCGGCGCGACGGTCGAGCTCAGCGTGGATCCCGCTGCGGCGAACGGCGCGAAGTTCCGCCAATGGGCCATCCGCCAGGGCGGCCAGCCGCGGACGGTGAAGGAACCGAAGCTCAAGATCGAGCTCAAGACCCATGCCCGGGTGGAAGCGCAGTTCGAGCGGGTTTGAGATACTGGCGAATGACCGCTTTGCGGATCGGCGAGCGGCGCGCCTGCCTCAGCGTCGGAAGGCGAGCCTGAAGTTCCACCACAGCAGGGCCAGGATCGCCCTGCTGATGATGGCGCCCCGGAGCCAATATGGCAGAAGCAGGACGTCCGCGATGGCGCCGGCCTCGATAGCCTCTGTTCTCAATCCCAACGCAACCGGCGGCAACATCCGCTTCGGGTAATGCGCGTCGTCGACCTTCAGTGACGCTCGGAATATGGCGTGAGCGGACCGCCGGCCTTCGGGGGGGGGGGGCGTGCGGAGGCAGGCGGCCGCGCCTCTCAGAGCGATGGCATCAGCGGGCGGAGCAACAAGGATCGCGCCGTAATCCGCAAAGGACAATCTGTTCGAAAGCTCTCCCAGAGTGTGCGGGAGGAAGCGGCGCAACCATCGGCTGCCAGGAGAACCTCGTTTACAAATCCTGACCTGAACCATGATCACTTCAGCCGCATCGGCCTGAAGTGCGAATCATGGTCCAGATCCATAGCGAGGGTCCGCTTCACGCCTTACGCCCAAACGCCACGGGCGTTTCGTCCCAAGACGATCAGGCTCTAGGCCGTGACTTTGACGAACGGATCGTAAGTGTAGGTTTTGCCAGACATTTTTATGTTCATGCTGTATTGGTAAGTACCGCTGGACGTGCCCTCATTGATTACGCAGGTCCAATAATTGACGCCGGAGGCCGTTTCCTCTGCCGAAAGTCTCTGAAAGACACTGTTCTGGCCGCTGGACACGCACTGCCCGGTGAATCCGCTGATCGCGATATTGTCACTCGGATTGATCGGATAGATAGTCCAAACGAGCACGTCGCCGGCATCGCAAGGGGTCGACAGCTCATTACTCCCTTCGGCCGTGCCCTCGTAGCCGGTTGTATCGATCATGTACAACCCGCTAGTTATAACGTTGCCGCTGGCCGTCGCCTGAGCAGTCTCTACGTCGACCGGGATCATAATGTTGATAGTAGCCACTTTCCTTCTCCTTCTGGGTTACCCTCGGATTGGAAAACGATTCCTTCCTCAATAACATATTCCCGATGGAAAATAACATAGATAAAGTTTGATTCGATCGGATAACTCTGGAAACCCGGTCCGCTTTGGATGAATGAAAGTTCAATACGGATACCGGACCACGACAATCCGGCGGTGCTGGTGAGCACCCGCCGCGTTTCGCGGTCGAAGGCGGCTGCGCCCGCGAGGCGTGCCCTCGGCGTCATTACGAAGGGCGCTGCGCTCGGGCCGAGCGGGTTGGCCGCACCTAATCCTTCGCCCGCTTCAGCGCCTCCGCGAGCGAGGCGGTGGCGCTGCCTCGGCGGGCCGGTTGCGGCTGGTCGGGGGAGGGGGCCCAGCCGGTGAGGTAGACGATCTCGAAGCGCTCCTGGGTCTTGCCGTCGGCGTCGGCCCCGGCGGCGAAGGCGGCCGTGGCGGCGGCGAGGCCGGTCCGGCCGAGCGGGCGGCGGGAGCGGCCGGCGAGCGCGTTGGCGGCGCCCATCGCGCGCAGGTCCGCGACCAGGCGGAGCAGCGACGAGAAGCGCACGGTCACCGTCTCGCCGTCGGCCACCGGCAAAGTGAGGCCGGCGCGGGCGAGCAGGTCCCCGGCCGCGCGCAGGTCGATCTGCGGGTGGATGCGCGGCGCGGCGGGCAGGCCTTCGGCCTCCTCCGCCGCCTGCAGCGCGCGCCGCAGCGCCGGCAGGCTGCCGGCGCCGGCGAAGGCGCCGAGGAAGAGGCCGTCCGGCCGCAGGGCGCGGCGGATCAGCGCGAGCGCGCCGGGGAGATCGTTGACGCTGTCCAGCGCGCCGACGGAGAGGACGAGATCGAATGCGGCTTCGGCGAAGGGCAGGCAATCCTCGTCGCACTGGACGTCGGCGAGGCCGGCGCCGGCATCGGCGGAGACGACCGTCATCCCCAGTTCGCGAAGTCTGGCCGGCAGGGTCTGGTCGAGGCAGCCGAGCAGAAGCGCGCGGCGGAATTCGCGGCGCACGCTCTGGAGCCGTTCGATCAGCTCGTCGGCGGCGTGGCGGAGCAGATAATGGGCTTCCCCGGCCGATGCCCCGGCCCTCGTGCGGAGCAGTCGCCTCGTGCGGCGGTGGAAGGGCTGGGCCTGATCCATCTGACGCCGCGCTAGCGCGGCCGGGGCCTCAGAAGAAGAGCTTGCGGATTGTGAGCCGGACCGAGCGGCCGAGCGGGTCGAGATAATCGGGCTGGTAGCTGAGCGGGGTGGCGCCCGTGGCGTCGCGCACCTGGAGGCGGCTGTCGAACAGATTGTCGATCGACAAAGTCACCCGGGCGCCCCTGAGGAAGGGGACTTCGCGGACCCAGTCGCGGCGCGCGCCGAGATCGGCGAACAGGCGCAGGTTGACGGTCGTGAAGTCGCCGAACTCGAGATCGCCGGTGGTGCCGCCGAGATCGGGGCGGCCGCGCACCGTCGTGCCGCTCTGCCAGTTGGCGCTGAGCCGGGCGCCGAAGCCGTTCCGGAAGAGGCCGGCCTGCGCCTCCACCTCGTGGCGCGGCTGGCCGCCGCGGCCGCCGACCGCCGAGCCGCCGAGCAGGTCGAGCGCGGGTACGCCCTCGCGGATCAGGATCTCGTCCTCGATATGGTAGGTGTGGAACAGGCCGAGCTGCAGCCGCCCGCCGAAGCGGCCGCCGCCCCCGCCGAAGCCGCCGCGTCCCCCGCCGCCGCCGCCACCGCGCCAGCCGCCGCCGCCCGGGCC
>JAXDPC010000012.1:0-11823 GCA_034668525.1 Sphingomonadales bacterium | reverse complement strand
GCAGTTCGCGCAGCGGCAGGAGGTGTCGCAGCCGCAGGCGGTCTTCGGATCGGTGTTCATCGTCTTTCTCCTTCGCTTGCCGGGATCGGCGAATCACCCTATAGCTTCCGTACCATGGTACGGAGTCAAGGCCTTTCCGGGGGCGTCACGATCGCCCGCCTCGCCGATGCCGCCGGCGTCGGCGTCGAGACCGTCCGCTACTATCAGCGGCGCGGCCTCATGGCCGAGCCGCCGCGCGGCGCCGGCGTCCGCCGCTACGGGCCCCAGGACGTGCGCCGCCTTCTCTTCATCCGCCGCGCGCAGACGGCAGGCTTCACCCTCGAGGAGATCGGCGAGCTGCTCGCCGCCGACGGGACGGAGGACCGGCCTCGTGTCCGCGAGTTGGCCGGCGCGCGCATCGAGGCGCTCGACGCGCGCATCGCCGAGCTCGAGCGCGCCCGAACCGCCCTGCGCCGCCTCCACGCCGACTGCGCGGACGGACGCGAGGGCCCCTGCCCGATCCTCGCCGCGTTCGACGGGTAGAAGCGGCTTGCCGCAATCGGCTTGTACCGACCGCCCGCGGGGATAGAAGGCGCGCACGAGCCGCCGCCTACCCGCAGGAGACGATTCGCCCGATGCCGGCCGAGGCCGAACTAGCGCAGTTCATCCGCAGCACCTTCCGCTCGGTTTGGACGCTCGAGCTCCTCCTTCATCTGAGGCGCGGCGGCGGCGCGATGCGCCGCTCCGAGCTGGTCGCCGCCCTCCGCGCCAGCGAAGCAGTCGTGAGCACCGCGGCAGCCGCCTTGTTCTCGGCGGGGCTCGTTTTGCTCGACGACGAGACTATGTGCTACGCGCCGGCGGCGGCTGGCCTCGACGCCCTCGTCGAGGCTACGGCGGTGCTTTATGCGCAGAAGCCCGACGCCGTCCGGCGTCTCGTCGTCAGCGCCGTCGGCGATCCCGCCGCCGCTTTTTCCGACGCGTTCCGACTCCGGAGGGACTGAATGGCAGAATGGTTTCCGAGTGTCGTCTACCTGCTCTGCTTCGCGGCGAGCGCGACCTGCGCCCTGCTGCTGCTGCGCGGCTATGCCAGAAGCAGGGCCAGGCTCCTGTTCTGGAGCGGTCTCTGCTTCGTCCTGCTCGCCGCCAACAATTTCCTCGTCATCATCGACATGATGGTGATCGAGCGCACCGACTTCCGCCTCCACCGCACCCTGCTGTCGCTGGCCGCCGTGTCGGTCCTGCTGTTCGGACTGATCTGGCCGCGGGAGGGCCGCCGGTGATCTATGTCTTCCTCTCGGGCGCGGTGACGCTCGGCTTCGCGATCGCCGGCCTCTATTTCCTGCGCTTCTGGAAGGACACGCGCGACCCGCTGCTGGCCGCATTCGCGATCGCCTTCTGGCTGCTCGGCCTCAACCAGGCGCTGCTTGCCATTACCGACATCCCGTTCGAAGAGCGCAGCTGGCTCTATCTGATCAGGCTAACCGCCTTCGCCCTGATCATCGCCGCGATCGCGCTCAAGAACCGCCGCTAGCGTCACGGCTTGACGAAGCCCTTGAAAAGGCGGAGCATCTTCCTTTGGGGGGAGAACAAGCATGCTGACTTTTGCCCTGGCCCTCGCACTTGCCGCGGCGCCCGCTCCCGAACACCGAAGCGAAGTCGAGCGGGCCGTCTTCGAGCTGTGCCCGCAGGCAATCGTGGGATCTCTGGCCCTCGACGATGCCGCCCAGGTCGCCGCCGTCGGCTATGCTCCCGCCGCGCCACGGCAAACGCCGGCCGGGCCGATGCCGCGAGCGGTACGCGGCGAGGGCACGGCGAGGATCGAGATCTCCGCGAGCCGCGCCGGCGCCTCGCCCATCTGCGGCGTCTGGTTCGGCGGGCCGGACAACCGGGCCTTGCTCCGTGGCGTCAGGACGCGGGCGCGATCGGCCGGCTATCGCGGCGGCGACCCCGTCCGCCTCGGCGACGGCACGCCGATCCAGCTGCTGCGCGGCAGCGGCGAGCGGCCTTTGTCCTTGACGATCATCGAAGGCAATGCCGGCGGCGGCCTCGATTTCGAGCCGGTCACCACCGTCATCACGATGACATCGGACTGAGCCGGGGTCCCCGCACCGCCCGCCACAGCCCGAGCCCGATCAGCACCAGGCCGGTCGCGACGGACGTCCAGAAGATCGCGCCACGCGCACCCTCGCTCCAGTCCGGCCACAGGAGCGCCACCGTCGCCAGAGCCCAGATCAGAGCCAGCGCCGGCAGCGCCGCGCCATAGTCCCGCACCCGGAACGGATGGACGAACGCGACCGACGTGAACGAGGAAAGAGCCAGCAGGGCGACCACGATCCCGCCCGCGGTCTCGCTCGTCCCGATCACCCACAGATAGAAGGCGACTAGGTTCCAGAGTGCCGGGAAGCCGCGGAAATAATTGTCCTCCGTCTTCATGTCCGAGCGGGCGAAATGGTAGAGCGCCGAATATTGGATCAAGGCGGCGAGCGGCAGCGCCCAGTCGTCGGGAACCAGCCCGGCGCGCCAGATGAACAGGGTCGGGACGAAGACGTAGGTCAGATAGTCGACGATGAGGTCGAGCGCGGCCCCGTCGAAGCCCGGGGTGCGCCGCTTGACGTCGACCGCGCGCGCCAGCGTCCCGTCGATGCCGTCGACGGCGAGCGCGCTGAGCAGCCAGAGCAGAGCCAGCCGCCAGCGTTCGTCGAGCACCGCGTCGAGCGCGAGCAAGGCGAAGAGGGCGCTGGTCGCGGTCAAGGCGTGGACTGCCCAGGCCGGCGCCGCTTCCGCGGCGGCTGCGCGAGCCCTGCGCGGGCGGTCCTCGTCCGCGCCCATCGCTCAGCCCTCGTCGTCGGAGTCTATGTCGCCGCGGCGCGCCCGCAAGGCGAGGCCGAGCATGGCGAGCCCGGTGGCGAGCATGCTGATCGCGACGAAATTGGTGAGCACCGCCCCCGACCGATCGGGCCAGCGGTTGCCGGAGATGATCGAGACGATCGCCGCCAGCGGCGCGCCGGCGAGGAGGATGCCGCCCAGCAGCAGGTCGACCAGAGCGCGGCCGAGCACCCAGACCCTCACCTCCCCGCTCGACAAAAAGGCGGCGACGACGGCGCCCGCGGCCCGGACCAGGAGGCAGGTGATCGCGACGAACAGCAGGGGATAGGCGCCCGGCCAGAGCAGGATCAGCAGCGCCGCGCCGACCGCGATCGCCCCGAGCAGGATCTCGATCCGCCGCACCGCCCGCCGCCGCCGCGCGATCGAGCACGCCATTTCCAGCGCGCCCGCGGCGAGCAGCACCCAGCCGGTCAGCTGCGCGTTCGGCCCGATCCTGCTGTTCGGCACGAGCAGGAGCCCGACGGCGAGCAGCACGATCCCGGTCGCCGAGACCATCACCCAGCGGTTCGCGTTCCGCAGCGTCATGTGGGTCGAGCGCGCCTTCGGGCATATTGTTCCGGCTGCGCCTCAGTCCGGCGTCTCGGCGACGGGCGGCTCGCGCTGCGCGCGGAGCAGCCAGAGCCCGCCCGCGACGATCAAGGCCGCGCCCGCGAACGTGGCGGCGTCGGGCGCCTCGGCGAACCAGGCCCAGCCGATCGCCGCCGCCACCAGCAATTGCACATAAGTCATCGGCGCCACCGCCGCGGCATTGGCGCGCAAGACTGCGGCGAAGATGAGGGCGTGACCCGTCGTCGCCGAGAAAGCCACGAACAGGCATTTGAGCACGACCTCCAGGCTCGGCGGCTGAATGCGGAACGGCGCCCCGCCGAGCATGTGGAGGATCCCCGCCGCCGCGACCAGCAGAGGCGCGGCGACGGCGGCGAGGACGAACTGCATCACCATCACCGGCGCGTCGCCCGCCGTCATCCGGTTCAGCATCATCAGCCACGACATGCCGAGCGCCGCGCCGAGCGGGTAGAGAGCGACGGGCCCGAGCGCGAGCAGGTTCGGCCGCAGCACCACGAGCACGCCCGCAAAGGCGAGCAGAGTCGCCAGCCATACTGCCGGCGGCGAGCGCTCCTTCAACACCAAGGGGGCCAGCATCGCGGTGAGGATCGGGCTGGTGAACTGGACGGCGGTGGCGTCGGCGAGGGGCATCGCCATCACCGCCATGAAGAAGCAGATCGTCGCCAGCGCCACCGCCGCCCCGCGCCCGAGATGCAGCCCGGGGCGCGGCACGATGAAGCCGGCGCGGCCGTGCTTCGCCGCCACGAACAGGGCGAGCCCCAGCGCGCCGAAGCAATAGCGCAGCGCCGCCACCGCCGTCCCCGGCCACGCCCCGGCCATCGACTTCACCACCGCATCCCCCACCGACAGGATCGCGAAGCCGGCGAGCGCGATCAGCAAGGCGGCGCGGCGGGTGCTCGGCAGCATCGCGGCCCCCTGCGGGCGCGTTAGCCGATTGTCAAAGTTTCCGCTCTATTCACCCATTTCCGCGAAAGGTCGCGAGCGAAGACAAGCGGCAAGGATTGGGGTCGGCATGAGCGCATTCGGCAGGCGAAACGGAACGGGCGGAACGAGCGGACGCCCCAGCTTCGGCGTTGCGCGGCCGATGAAGGCCGGAGTTCCGCTCGGCGGCCCCGCGCCGACACCGATCGAAGGCGGCGACCAATTCCCTCCGCTGGAATCTCTGCCGCTCTCCCAGGACGAGGAGTTCGACGGACCGCCGGCCGCGCGCGCCGACGCGATGACGCGCCTCGCCGATCGCCAGGCGGGCTCGGGCGAGGCCGCCTCGTCGCGCGTCGAAGGCTTCGAAGCCTCGATCCACCGCATCAAGGAGCAGGTGCTCCCGCGCCTGCTCGAGCGCGTCGATCCGGAAGCCGCGGCGACCCTCAGCAAGGACGAGCTCGCCGAGGAGTTCCGCCCGATCATCGGCGAGGTGCTCGCCGAGCTGAAGATCAACCTGAACCGCCGCGAGCAGTTCGCGCTGGAGAAGGTGCTGGTCGACGAGCTTCTCGGCCTCGGTCCGTTGGAGGAGCTCCTCAACGACCCCGAAGTCAGCGACATCATGGTGAACGGTCCCAACCAGACCTTCATCGAAAAGCGCGGCAAGCTCACCCTCGCCCACATCCAGTTCCGCGACGAGGAGCATCTGTTCCAGATCGCGCAGCGGATCGTGAACAAGGTCGGCCGCCGCGTCGACCAGACCACGCCGCTGGCCGACGCCCGCCTCCAGGACGGCAGCCGCGTCAACGTCATCATTCCGCCGCTCAGCCTGCGCGGCACCGCCATCTCGATCCGTAAATTCTCCGAGAAGCCGATCACGCTCGACATGATGAAGGGCTTCGGCTCGATGTCGGACAAGATGGCGACCTGCCTCAAGATCGCGGGCGCCGCGCGCATGAACGTGATCATCTCGGGCGGCACCGGCTCGGGCAAGACGACGATGCTCAACGCCCTTTCCAAGCTGATCGACCCGGGCGAGCGCGTGATCACGATCGAGGACGCGGCCGAGCTCCGCCTGCAGCAGCCGCACTGGCTGCCGCTCGAGACCCGCCCGCCCAACCTCGAGGGCCAGGGCGCGATCACCATCCGCGACCTGGTCATCAACGCCCTGCGCATGCGGCCGGACCGGATCATCCTCGGCGAGATCCGCGGCAGCGAGTGCTTCGATCTGCTCGCCGCCATGAACACCGGTCACGACGGCTCGATGGCGACTTTGCACTCCAACTCCCCGCGCGAATGCCTCGCGCGCATGGAGAACATGGTGATGATGAGCGACATCAAGGTGCCCAAGGAAGCGATCTCCCGCCAGATCGCCGACTCGGTCGACCTCATCGTCCAGGTCAAGCGCCTGCGCGACGGTTCGCGCCGCACCACCAACATCACCGAGGTGATCGGCATGGAGGGCGACGTCATCGTCACCCAGGAGCTCTTCAAGTTCGAATATTTGGACGAGACGCCCGACGGCAAGATCATCGGCGAGTACCGGAGCATGGGCCTCCGTCCCTATACGCTCGAGAAGGCCAAGATGTTCGGCTTCGACCAGCCCTATCTGGAAGCGTGCCTGTAGGACTTTGGCGCAAGGTGGTGGTTTGCGCCGGGTGAAAGGATCGGAAGTCCGGCGCCTGTCGGCCCCAGACCGGAGCGTGCGCGCAAGGGCCGCGGCGAAAAAGCCCGAATAGCTTGGTATTGTCCGGCAAATTTCGTCGCGCGGAAGCGCCCGCGATGTTGCCCGCACGAAGGCGTCGACAGCCAATCCATCGTTTAGGACCGGGCGAAGCTCAAACGTGGACAGAGCTGGGAGAAGCGCTCCCGTCCTCCATGACGGCGGCATAGGCTGAGCGGTCTTTGCGAGGCCATTGTTCCGGAAAGCTCGAGACTCCGATTTAGAGTGCACAAGGCGCTCCGTTCGCGCTGGTCACGAGGAGCCGCGGTATGGTGAATGTCGCGGGTCGTGCCTATGAACTTGTGAATTAGTTCAAAGAGGATTCAGGTGCGACGGGCGTGAGCATGAATCCGCACCCATTACCAATCGGATTCGGTATTGGATTGGACTCGGTTTTGGCACGCAAAATCACTTAGATTGCACGTCTTGACTCTGAATTTATTGAGCGCATCATCCCTCTTAGTATCCAGCGAGTCGTAACCAGCGTAATGTCAACCTGCCGCGGGCGGGTATTGAGTCGTGCAACTTGCTGGCGACAGTGCGTCCGGCAAATTGGAGGGGCAAATCATGGCAACGGGTCATCCGGCAACCGGCGACGGAGCGCAGGAGCGCTGCAAGAAGCTCGCAGCCCAAGTCAACGAGCAGCTGGCGGCGATTCCCAAGATCAACCTGTTGCGGCCGTGCGACGATCGGCAGCCGATCGAGAAACCGGAATGCGCGCCGATCAAAATCCCACCCCTCGCCCCCTGGACCTCGATTCGCTGGGGCGACAGCAGATGCGACTGCATCGAGGGCGACGACACGGAGGTGATGACCCTTACCGTCTGCAATCCCTATTCCAACCTGACTTTGGCCGGACTCACCATCCAGATGGTGACCGTCGTCGACATGAACGGCAATCCGGTGCCGCTCCTGCCCGACGGGAGCCCGTCGATCCAGCTGACCCCGATCGGGCCCTATTGCTTCGGCGACCTCGCGCCCTGCACCTGCGTCACACGCCAGTTCGTGCTGCGACTGCGCGGCGCAGTCCCCGGTCCGTACCGAATCCTGCTGAAAGGCATCTGCTTCGACGCCTGCTTCCACGGCGACGAGGAGGATTGCTTCCTGTTCCAGGTCTGCAAGGATTAGGGCGAGCGCATACGGGCCCTTCCCAATGGAACATGTCGCGTGCGGCCCGGGGACCCTATCCAAAATTGACTTGGCTGCGCGATCCGCGCCATCCTTGCGGCACTTAGCGAGGATTCGGTCATGCAAGCGATTGCGATCGCCACCGCGCTGTTCGGGACGCTGGCCGCCACCGTGGCCAGCGCCGAGCCGCCGCCAGCCGAGCCCGGGCAGCGCCTCGTCTGCCGCGGCGGCGAGCGTCAGCTGAGCAGCCGGATCCGCACCGCCCGCCGCTGCCGGACCCCGGAGCAATGGCAGATCGAGGAAGAGGCGGCGAACCGCCTCCCGCCCTCGCTTCAGGTGACGCAAGGCCAGAACGACGGCCAGGGGTCCGCCCAGCCGCGCTAGCGCCTCGCGCCGGTCCTGAGCCTGTCGAAGGAGGACCTTAGCGCCGGCGCCCCCGCCGCGCCTCCTCGGTCGCGCGTTCGATCTCGGCCCGCGCCTCCTCGAGCGCGGCGCGGGTCGCCTCCTCGGCCGCCCGGGCCGCCTCGCGCGCGATCTCGGCCTCGTCGATCGCGGCGAGCGCGGCGGCCTGCGCCTCGCGCGCGACCGTTTCGATCGCCTGCCGGATCTCGGGGCGCGCCATGGCTTCGGAAACCCGCCGCCCGATCCGCGGCCCCGCCGCCCGCATCACCGCCCTCACCTCGCGCGAATCGGCCCGCCGCCCGTTCGTGCAATGGAACACGCCGTCGGACATGTTCGCCTGGTAGCCGTCCCAGCTCCCGGCCGGATAGCCGCAGGCACGCTCGATCACCGCCCTCTCCTCGGCTGTGAAGAACGGCCCGCCCTCGCGGAGCGCCGCCTGGATCGTCTCTCCGAGCCGGTCCCCGGCCGCGTCCGCGCGCGCCTCGGCGGCGGCCGCGTCGACTTCGGAATCCTGCGCCGAGGCCGGCACGGAGCCGGCCAGCGCCAGCGCCGCCGCGATCCCGGCCGCCGCCACTCCCGCCGCTCCAAGCAATGATCGCGCCGTCATCTCCATCTCCTTCTGGTGCTACATCTGTAGTGCTACGTTTGTGGCATCCCTGGCTGAACGGGAGATGAATGGAGCGCGCCGGCACGGCCGGCCGCTTGAGGACTTGCGGAGCCCTCGCTAATCGCTCTCGCGTGAGCGCCTTCCCGCACCGTCACCTGCTCGGCATCGAGGGCCTTTCGCGCGAAGACATATTGCTCGTCCTCGACGAGGCGGAACGCTGGATCGCATTCAACCGGCAGGCCCGCAAGTCGGATGAGCGGCTGCGGGGGCTTACCCAGATCAACGCCTTCTTCGAGAATTCGACGCGGACCCTCTTTTCCTTCGAGATCGCCGGGAAGCGCCTCGGCGCGCAGGTGTCGAGCTTCCATCCCGCCGCATCCAGCGTGCGCAAGGGCGAGAGCCTGATCGACACCGCCCGGACCCTGAACGCGATGGGACCCGACCTCCTCGTCATCCGCCATGAGCAGAATGGGGCCGCGCACGATGTCGCGGCGGTGGTCGACTGCCCGGTCGTCAACGCCGGCGACGGGCGCGGAGAGCATCCCACCCAGGCCCTGCTCGATGCGCTCACCATTCGGCGGTGGAAGGGCCGGATCGAAGGGCTGAGAATCGCGATCTGCGGCGATCTGCGCCACAGCCGGGTGGCGGGATCGAACCTTCACGCTTTGCCTCTGCTCGGCGCGGAAGTGCGCGCGGTCGGACCCGTTTCCCTGATGCCGGACGCGCTCCCCCCCGGGGTCGCCTCGTTCGAGGACATGGATCGAGGCATTTCCGGCGCGGACGTGGTGATGATGCTGCGTATCCAGCGCGAGCGGATGGAGGAGGCGGTAGCGGGCTCGCTCGGAGACTTCCACGAGCTTTACGGCCTTACCCGCGCACGGCTTGCGCGCGCCGCGCCGGATGCGATGGTGATGCACCCCGGGCCGATGAACCGCGGCGTCGAGATCGCCGGCGACGTCGCCGACGATCCGGAGCGCTCGGCCATCCTCGATCAGGTCGCAAACGGCGTGGCCGTCCGCATGGCCTGCCTCGATCTGCTCACCCGCGACCGCCAGACCTAGGCGGCGGCAGGGCAGGAATCGCGACGCCGCGAGCGATCGTCGCGCCGGACGACGGAACCGAAGCGGGCGTTTCTCGGTTGCGAAAAGGGACGAATCCTGAAACAATGTACGTTTCCGAACACTTGGAGCCTTCCACATGATCGTTTCCCTGTTGTCCTTCGCGTTGCTTGCTGCCCAGCCCACCCCGGCCGTTCCGCCGGTCGAGGCCGAAGTGAATGTGGAAGCGGAGGTTCAGGCCGAGGCTGCGGCGGATGCCGCGGACGCCGCCGCCGACAACGCCGATGCCGCCGCCGACCAGGCCGAGGCCGCCGCCGAGCAGGCGGAGGCCGCCGCCGAGCAGGCCCGCGAGGCCGCCGAGGCCGCGGAGGACGAGGAGGTCTGCCGCCGCCGGGTTCGGCCGTCGAACCGCCCGGGCGTTCGCTATCGCTGGGTGCGGGTCTGCCGGTCGCGGGCGGAATGGGAAGAGATGGGCTCGCGCGGCGACTGAGCCGGGCGCTTTCCGCCGATCCGGCCGGAACAAGCGTGACTTGCAGCGATTGGGCGCGAGCCTGCGATAAATCGCGCGTTCAGCGGCGCGCGCCCAGCAGGCGACGTCCAGTCGTCATAGGCGAGTATCCCAGTGTCCTCCCGTTTTGTCATCCTGCTCCTCGCCGGCGCCGCGCCGGCTCCCCTGATCGCCCAGCCCCAGGTCCCGCCGAACGAAGCTGAAGCGGTCGCGGCCGCGCCCCAGGAGCAGGAGGCGGCGGAGGAGGAGCTCGAGGACGAGGAGGACGCGGCGATCGTCGTCACCGGCCAGCGGCCGCGCGGCTCGGTCGATTCAGACGTCCCGCCCGAGATCGTGCTCAACCGCCGGGACATCAGGGCGACCGGCGCGGGCACCGTCGCGGAGCTGCTCGACGCGATCGCGCCGCAGACCCGCAGCGGACGGGGACGCGATGGCGGCGGCCGACCCGTGGTGCTGCTGAACGGCCAGCGCATCTCCGGCTTCGGCGAGATCCGCGACCTGCCGCCCGAAGCGATCGAACGGGTCGACATCCTCCCCGAGGAAGTGGCGCTCCGTTACGGCTATCGGGCAGATCAGAGGGTGGTCAACCTCGTCGTCAGGCGGCGGTTCGACGCGACCACGGCGGAGCTGCAGGGCGGGCTCGCCACCGCCGGCGGCCGCGGCAGCTACGGCATCGATCTCAACCATCTCAAGATCGATCCGGCGGGGCGCTACAGCCTCGATTTCGAATATCAGCATGCCGACCCCTTGTTCGAGAGCGAGCGCGACATCGTCCAGGCGGCGAGCGCCCCCGCCAACGCCGGC
Organism: Sphingomonadales bacterium; assembly: GCA_034668525.1. GTDB lineage: Bacteria > Pseudomonadota > Alphaproteobacteria > Sphingomonadales > Sphingomonadaceae > Allosphingosinicella. The sequence goes on along the minus strand of JAXDPC010000012.1, from coordinate 1,243 downwards.
GACTTCCGCACCCTCCTCGCCGCGACCGACCAGCTGACGCTCGGCGGCACGATCAACCGCAACGTCCTCGGCAACGTCTCGGCGACCGCCAACGGCCGGCTGGAGATGAACTGGAACACGCGCTTCCTCGGCCAGGATCCGGTCGCCCTGCGCGGCCTGACCCGGGAATCGGAAGGGCGGACGGCGCATCTCGGGATCATCCTCAACGGCAACGTCCGGCCCTGGCGCTGGTCGCTGACCGGCAATTACGACAATGTCCTGAGCACCAACCGCACTGACACCGGCATCGGCAACGCGCCCGACACCGCGCGCTCGGTCTCGTCGGTCGGCACCGCCGAGCTGGTGACCAGCGGGCCCTTGTTCGATCTCCCCGCGGGCGACGTCTCGGCCACGATCCGCGCCGGCTTCGACACGCGCGACTTTTCCAGCGAGACGGTGCGCAGCGGCATCGCGCAGGGCCGCGATCTGTCGCGCGACCGCGGCAGCGTCCAGGCCAGCATCGACCTCCCGATCGCCAGCCGCCGCCGCGCCGTGCTTCCCTTCCTCGGCAACCTGTCCCTGAACTTCAACGCGGAGGTCGAGCAGCTCTCCGATTTCGGCACCCTGACCACGCTCGGCGGCGGCATCAACTGGTCGCCGGTCGCCGCGCTCAACTTCGGCGCCAATTATACCGACGAGGAAGGCGCGCCCTCGATGCAGCAGCTCGGCGATCCGGTGCTGGCGACTCCGGGCGTGCGCGTGTTCGACCTGGTGCGCGGAGAGACGGTCGACATCACCCGGATCGAGGGCGGCAATTCTGCCCTGCTCGCCGACAACCGCCGCGTGCTGAGCTTGAGAATGACGGCGCGGCCCTTTTCCGACAAGGACCTGACGATCCTCGCCAACTACACCAACAGCCGCACCGACAATCCGGTCGCGTCCTTCCCGACCGCGACTCCCGAGATCGAGGCCGCCTTCCCGGACCGCTTCGTGCGCGACGGGAGCGGGCGGCTGCAGCGGATCGACGCGCGCCCGGTCAATTTCGCGCGTTCGACCCGCAGCGAAGTCCGCTGGGGCGTCAACTATGCGCAGCCGATCGGCCCGCAGCGGCCCGCCGGCGGCTTCCGCGGGCGCTTCGGCGGCCAGAATGCGCCGGGCGCGGACGGTCAGGCGGCACCCGCCCCGGGCGCCCAACGGCCCGAAGGCGCCCCCCCCCGGCCCGCGCCCGAAGGAGCCGCGCCAGGTCAGCGCGGCCCGGGCGGCG
>JAXDPC010000011.1:0-8023 GCA_034668525.1 Sphingomonadales bacterium | reverse complement strand
CCTCCACCACCCTTCGGGTGGTCCCCCTCCCCACCGGCTTCGCCGGCGGGGAGGAACCCTGACCTCACCGGCGCAGCCATTTGTGACGGACGAAGAAGAGCAGCACCCCCAGTCCGACCAGGACGCAGAAAGCGACGACGCCCCAGAAGGCCCAGCGGGTGTGCGCATAGGGGATGCCCTGGACGTTCATGCCGAGCAGGCCGGTGATGAAGGTCAAGGGCAGGAAGATGAAGGCGACGATCGAGATGAGCAGCGAGCGCTGGTCGAGCTGCTCGGCGCGCAGGTCGGTCAGCTGCTCGTGGAGCAGAGCCGCGCGCTCGCGCACCGCCTCCAGCTCCTCGGTCATCCGCGCGAACCGGTCGGCGGCTTCGCGGATGTGGAGCCGGTCGTCGTCGGCCAGCCAGTCGAAGTCGAGCCCCGCGAGTTCGAGGAGAGCGTCGCGGTTCGGCGCGACGAAGCGGCGGAAGGCGATCGCGTCCGAGCGGATCTCGGCGATGGCGGTGCGGAGCCGGTAGAGGTTGCCCGCATCGAGCTCGCTCTCGCAGCGGTCGAGCGCGTCGCCGAGCGCCGCCACCTGCGGATCGAGCTGGCGGCTGATCTCGCGCGCGAACGCGGAGACGAGATCGCCCGCATCCTTGATCCTGCCCGCCTCGAACAGCTTGAGCGCAGCCCCGGTGGCGCTCAGCGTCCGCCGGCTGAGCGACGTCACCCGGTTGCGCCGCACCCACATCCTGATCGAGACCAATTTGTCCGAATCGATCGGATCGACGTCGCCGGGACCGCGCAGATTCACGATCGCGCCGTCGTCCATCGGATCGCAGCGCGGCCGCGTCTCGGTGGCCACGAGCGCGTTGGCGGCGATGTCGGGAATCTCCTGATGCTCCTTCAGGAAGGAGAGGTCGTGCTCGTCGCGTCCTTCGAGATGGATCCAGAGAAAGCCGTCGCCCTGATAGTCGGCGGCCTCGCGGAGCTCGAGCTTGCGGACCGCGCCGCCTTCCGCGAGGAGCGCGCCCTCCACCTAGAGCTCGGCGATGAAGGCGCGCACCGCCGGCGCGACGTCCTCGCGCTTCAGCGCCAGCGCGAGGTTGGCGATGACGAAGCCGGTCTTGTCGCCGCAATCGTGGCGCTCGCCCGCGAAGGTGAGGCCATGGAAGGGCTGGGTCCCGATCAGCCGCGCCATCGCGTCGGTGAGCTGGATCTCGCCGCCGGCGCCCTTCTCCTGCCGGTCGAGGGTGCGCATGATCTCGGGTTGGAGGATGTAGCGGCCGACGATGGCGAGGGTGGACGGCGCCTCTTCGGGCTTCGGCTTCTCGACCAGCCCCCTGATCTCGGTCAGCCGCCCGTCTTGCGCGCCGGGAGTGATGATGCCGTAGCTGGCGGTGCGCTCCTTCGGCACCTCCTGCGCGCAGATGATGTTGCCGCCGACCTTCTGATAGGCCTCGACCATCTGGGCGAGACAGCCTGGGCGGCCGACCATCAGGTCGTCGGGGAGGAGCACCGCGAACGGCTCGTCGCCGACGATGTCGCGCGCGCACCAGACGGCGTGGCCGAGCCCCAGCGGCTCCTGCTGGCGCACCGAGGCGATCGCGCCGGGCGGGAAGCGGGTGATGTCGAGCGGCTCCAGCGACTTGCCGCGGCCGCGCATCACGGCCTCGAGCTCGTAGGCGATGTCGAAATGATCCTCGAGCGCGCCCTTGCCGCGGCCGGTGACGAAGATCATCTGCTCGACCCCGGCCTCGCGCGCCTCGTCGACGGCATATTGGATGAGCGGCCGGTCGACGACGGTCAGCATCTCCTTCGGGATCGCCTTGGTCGCGGGCAGGAAGCGCGTGCCGAGGCCGGCGACGGGGAAGACTGCCTTGCGGACGGGTTTCATTCGATCTCGTTCAGGTCTCGGAGGAAGGTCACTGCGGCGGCAGGTCGAACCGGTCGTCCTCGCGCTCTTCGGAGCGGGTGAGGAGCTCGTCGACCCGCGCGGGGCGGGCGATGGGCGGCGGCTCGAGCAGCTGCTCCGAGGTCGGCTGGCGCGCCGCCGTCTCGGGTGCGACCGGAAGCGGCTGGCCGGGCTCGGGCTCGAGCGGCCCACGCGCGCCGCAGCCGGCGAGCAGGACCGCGGATGCGATGAAGAGTAGCCGCCGCGTCATTCGTTCATCCCCAGCGCCTTCTTCGCCGCCTCGATCCGGCGCCGCACCTGCTGCGGCGCGGTTCCGCCGAAGCTCGTCCTGCTCCTTACCGAAGCCTCGACCGTGAGGACATCGAAAATCCGCGCGTCGATGCGCGGGTCGACCGCCTGCAATTCGTCCAGAGCCAGGTCCCACAGCTTCGTACCGCGTTCGTCGGCGAGGCGGACGGCGCGCCCGGTGATGTGGTGCGCCTCTCGGAACGGCACGCCGGCCTCGCGCACCAGCCAGTCGGCAAGGTCGGTCGCGGTCGCGTGGCCCGCCTCGGTGGCGGCACGCATGCGCTCCGCGTCGAAGGTCAAGGCCTCGGTCATTCCGGTCATCGCCGCCAGCGAGAGGATGAGCAGATCGTGCGCCTCGAACACCGGCGGCTTGTCGTCCTGCATGTCCTTCGAATAAGCGAGCGGCAGCCCCTTCATCGTCACGACCAGAGCGGTCATCGCTCCCGCGATCCGCCCCGAATGGCCGCGCACGAGCTCGGCGGCGTCGGGATTGCGCTTTTGCGGCATGATCGAGGAGCCGGTCGAATAAGCGTCGGGCAGCTGGACGAAGGCGAAAGGCTGGCTCGCCCAGATCACGATCTCCTCGGCGAGGCGCGAGAGATGGAGCGCGCACAAGGTCGCCGCGGTCAGATAATCGAGCGCGAAGTCGCGGTCCGAGACGCTGTCGATCGAGTTGGCGGTGGCGCGGTCGAAGCCGAGGGCGAGCGCCGTCGCCTCGCGGTCGATCGCGAAGCCGGTGCCGGCGAGCGCGGCGGCGCCGAGCGGGCACTCGTTCATGCGTTTGCGGGCGTCGGAGAAGCGCGCGCGGTCGCGGCGCAGCATCTCGTAATAGGCCATGAGATGGTGGCCGAGCGTCACCGGCTGGGCGACCTGCAGATGGGTGAAGCCGGGCATCACCGTCCCCGCATGCTGCTCGGCCCGCGTCACCAGCGCCCGCTGCAGCGCCTCGATCCCGTCGAGGGCCTGGTCGATCGCCTCGCGGACCCAGAGGCGGAAGTCGGTGGCGACCTGGTCGTTGCGCGAGCGGGCGGTGTGGAGGCGGCCGGCGGCCGGGCCGATCAGCTCGCCGAGCCGGTGCTCGACATGCATGTGGATGTCCTCGAGCGCCGCATCCTCGGGCACTCCTGTCGCCTCATATTCCTCCTCGATCCTCTCCAGCCCCTCGCAGATCGAGTCCGCGTCCTCAGGCGGCACCACACCTGCCGCGGACAGCATGGCGACGTGCGCCCGGCTCGCCTCGATGTCCTGGCGCCACATCCGCTTGTCGAAGCCGATCGAGGCATTTATCTCGCGCATCAGCGCCGAGGGACCCTCGGCGAAGCGCCCGCCCCACATGCTGCTGGAGTTGCCGTTGCGGCCCGAAATCTTCTGTCTCCTGGGATTCGCGGCCCTCGCCTCGGCCTCCTGCGATAGGCAAAAGGCCGCCGAGCCGCAAGGCGGCGGCCCGGAGACGAACGCCGCGGCGCCGGACTCCGCCGGCTATCCGACCGGACGGCTCGATCGCTCCCATGCCGGCTCCGCCGCGCCTGCGGTCGAGTTCGACGACGGCGAAGGGGAGCCGGCGACGCTCCCCGACTTCCGCGGCCGGCCGCTGCTGGTCAATCTCTGGGCGACCTGGTGCGCGCCCTGCGTCCGCGAGATGCCGTCGCTGGACCGCCTCGCCGCGCAGCAAAGCGACAGCGGCGTCCGGGTGATCGCGATCAGCCAGGATCTCGAAGGCCGGCAGAAGGTGACCGACTTCTTCGCCCGCCGCCGCCTCGCCGCGCTCGAGCCCTATCTGGACGCCGACATGGCCTTGATGACGGCGCTGCGCATCGAGACGCTGCCGACCACCATCCTCTACGACGCGGAGGGCCGCGAGGTCTGGCGGATGACCGGAATGGCGGAATGGGACGGCGAGCGCGCCCGGCGGCTGCTGGGGGAGGCGGGGCGCGTCAGGTGATGATGATCACCCGCTCGATCGCGGCCCTGACGGGCTCCTGAGAGCCGGGTCGAACCCAGATGCGCAGCTGGGTCGACCAGTCCGAGAGGTCGAAGCAGGGGGTGCCGGGAACCGCCGGATCGTAGCAGTCGCCGATCAGATTGACCCGATCGAGCCGCAACGCCGCGATGTCGGCGAGACAATCCGGCTGCAGCGAGGCCTCGCGCTCCGAATCATCGAGCCGGCATGCGATCGGGACGAGGGCACGCCCTTCGCGCGCAGCGCGGATGACGGCCGAGGCCAGGCGGAGGCCCTGCACGACGATCGCGCCCTCCTGCGCGCGGATGCGGGTGAAGGAGCGCGGATCGGCAGCGGCGCAGGCCCGCTCCTCCCGCCGTTGCTCCTCCTCGTCGTCCTCCGCTGGGACCGGAGCGACGATGCGGCCGAGATCGCGGACGAAATATTCCGTGGAGAGCTCCATCCGCCGCGCCCGCACCGGCGTATCGGCCCCGTCGAGCGGCCCCACCGGCTCGAAGCGGACGACCAGCTGATCGGTCGCGCACAGACCGGCCTCGCCGGCATATTGGGCCGGAGTGAGGAACAGCATATCCCGCAGCACGTCGCCGCCCCACCCGTTCGGCGCGGCGAGCGGCACCGGCAGCAAAGTGCGCGCGAGGTCGCCGAACACGCGCCGCGCGAGCCGATCGGGCGGAAGCCTCCGGGCCTCCGCGTGGGTCAGCGGCGGCTGGGCGGAAGCCGGCACCGCGGCACCGATCGCCGCCAGCGCGAGCAGGAGGGTCGCCGCGCCGCGCATCAGTCGCGCAGCAGCTCGTTGATCCCGGTCTTGGACCGGGTCCTGGCGTCGACGCGCTTGACGATCACGGCGCAGGCGAGGCTCGGGCCGCCGTGCGTCGCGGGGAGGGTGCCGGGCACCACGACCGAATAGCTGGGCACGCGGCCGTAAATCACTTCGCCGGTGGCGCGGTCGACGATCTTGGTCGAGGCGCCGATGAACACGCCCATCGAGATCACCGCGCCCTGCTCGACGACCACCCCCTCGGCGACTTCCGAACGGGCGCCGATGAAGCAATCGTCCTCGACGATCACCGGCCCCGCCTGGAGCGGCTCGAGCACGCCGCCGATGCCGGTGCCGCCCGAGATATGGACGTTGCGGCCGATCTGGGCGCAGCTGCCTACGGTCGCCCAGGTGTCGACCATCGTGCCTTCGCCGACATAGGCGCCGATATTGACGAAGCTCGGCATCAAGACGGCGCCCTTGGCGACGAAGGCTCCCCGGCGGACGATGGCCCCGGGAACGGCGCGGAAGCCGGCGGCGCCGAACCGATCGTCTCCCCAGCCTTCGAACTTGGAGGGCACCTTGTCCCACCAGCTCGCGCCGCCCGGCCCGCCCGGGATCGCCTCCATCGGCGTCAGCCGGAACGAGAGCAGGACCGCCTTCTTCAGCCATTGGTTGACCGTCCAGCCGCCGTCCGCGCCCTTCTCGGCGACCCGCGCCTCGCCCGAATCGAGCAGGCGGATCGCCGCCTCGACCGCCTGGCGGACGGCGTCGCCGGCGCCGGGCGTCTCGCGGCGCTCCCAGGCCTCGTCGATGGTGCGCTGGAGCGTCTCGGTCATTCCACTTCCTCTTTGGTGATCGCTTCGAGCCATGCGCCGATATCGTCCGTGCGGTAATCGATAAAGGCGGGATCGGCGTCGCGCCCGGCCTGCTCGGAGCCGTTGTCGACCCATACGGTGGTCATGCCGAGCGCCTTGGCCGGCTCGAGGTTGCGCGCCATGTCCTCGACGAACAGGGCGCGCGCCGGATCGATGGCGTAGCGGGCGCACAAAGCGGCATAGGCGGCCGGCTGCGGCTTGGGCAGATAGTCCATCGCGTGGATGTCGTGGACCCCGTCGAAGGCGTTGGCGAGGCCGAGCCTGTCGAGCACCCGGGCGGCATAGCCCTCGTCGGCGTTGGTGAAGACGAACTTGCGCCCCGGCAGCCGGTCGAGCGCGGCGACGGTCCGCGGATCGGCCGAGAGGCGGGCGAGATCGATGTCGTGGACGAACTCGAGGAACTCGCGCGGATCGGTGCCGTGGCTGCGCATCAGGCCGGCCAGCGTGGTGCCGTGCTCGTGGAAATAGCCTTTCTGCACCCGCCGCGCCTCGGCCGCGTCGCAGCCGAGCAGGCGCTGGATGAACTCGCCCATCCGCCGGTCGATCAGCGCGAACAGGTCCGCCGAGGCGGGATAGAGGCTGTTGTCGAGATCGAAGATCCAGCTTTCGATGTGGCGCAATTCGGGCAGCATCTCAGTCGCCGGTCTCCCGCCGGACGATCAGCACGGCGAGGTCGCGGTCGGGCCGCCAGTCGCGGCGGCGCATCTCGAACTGCGTGGGGGAGATCCGCCGCAGGCCGGTGCCGCAGAAGCTGACGATATTCTCCGGCCGGCCCTTGTCGACGACCAGCCGGAAGTCGCCGATCGGCGAGCGCCAGTTGCCGCCGGTGGTGAGGATGTAGCGCACCCTCTGCTCGGTCATGTAGCCGCCGCCGCGCGATTCGGCGGCGGACCAGCGGTCGAGCGTCGCCAGGAATTCGCGGTCGGTGCAGAAGTCGGCCTGGGCGCGGCGGCCGTCCTCGGAGCTGCGATATTCGCGGAAAGCGAGGGGGACGCCCGCCGTGCCGCCGGTTCCCGGCGTGTAGCGATGCTCGACGACGAGGTCGCGGCCGGCCGGGAAGACCTGCTCCCAGTGCCAGGTCTCCTTCACCGTCCAGCGCGGCAGCAGGTGCCGGCGCATGCCGCCGCCCTCGTCCCATTCGGACGCTTCGGCGAGGCCGAGGCGGACCAGGCGCTGCTGGCGCTCGGCGGAGAGCGCGTCGAGCCGGACGCCGATCGCCGGCACCGGGCTTTGGTCCTCGACGATCGGCACGCCGTAGCTCCTCAGCAAGGCGCTGTGGTCCCTCGTCCCGAGCATCGCGCGCCGCTCGACCTGCATGGTCACGGGGCGGCCGTTCACGCTGGTGGCGAAGTCGGACGGGAAGGCGGCGTCGCTCTCGGCGAGCTCGGCGAGGTTCCGGTCGGGCATCGGGAAGGCGACGATAGTGCGGACGTCGCGCGCACTGCGGTTGCGGAAGACGTAGCGGACGCGGATCTGCTCGGCGGAGACGTAGAGATCCTCCGAGACCATGTCGATCGCGCCGCTCTGCTTCAGCACCAGCCCGCCGGCGGCCTGCTCGGCGGTCGAATCGTTGGCGAGCGCGGCCGCGGCGAGGCCGGCGGCGGCAAGGATCGCGAGCGGCAGTGCGGGCTTCATCGGCGGCTCCCCGGATGCGCGGCGAGGCTAGTCGATCCGCTTGCCGAAGACCACCAGCCGCTCGATTTCGGCGAAGCCGGCGGCGCGGTGCCAGGCGCGGCTCGCCTCATTGTCGATCAGCGCGTCCGAGCCGAGATGGCCGAAGCCCCGGTCCCGCGCCCAGGCCTCGGCCGCCGCCAGCAAGGCGCGGGCGATGCCGCGGCGGCGATGCTCCGGCTCGACCCATAGGCCTTCGACATAAGGGGCGGGACCGCTCGCGCCCTCGGCATAGTTGCGGACCGCGATTTCGATGAAGCCGGCCAGCTCCCCCTCCAGCTCGGCGACGAAGCCGATCTCGCGCGCGTCGGCAAGCTCCGCCGCCAGCGCGTCCGGATCCTCGTCCGGCCACAGCCGCGCCCGCATGGCCCCCCAGCCGCTGCGGTCGTCCGGACCGGCCGGCCGGACGATCACACCGTGAAGCTCTCGCCGCAGCCGCAGCTGCCCTTGGCGTTCGGATTCTCGAAGGTGAAGCCGGCGGCGAAATCGTCCTCGACCCAGTCCATCCGGCTGCCGATCAGATAGAGGATCGAGGCGCCGTCGACGTAGAAGACGCCGCCGGGAGTCTCGATCTT
>JAXDPC010000010.1:0-8030 GCA_034668525.1 Sphingomonadales bacterium | reverse complement strand
CGGTGATGCTGATGCCGGGGGCCTCCTCGACGGCGAAGAAGACCTGCTGCCCGACCACCACGGCCGCGTCGTTGCCGGACTTTGCTCCCTTGATCTTGACCAAGGCGACACCGCCGATACTGCTTCGCCACCTCGCGAGATCAGCCTCATCCTTGGAATCCGGGCTGGTGACCGTGATCGTGCCCGAGGCAGGGCTGCCGTGCGCATCGACCCAGCGATAGGTGCCGGGAAGGCCGAAAATGTGAGTGTACACGCACTCCTTGGTCAACCGATCGCTTGCGAAGGCGCGGTCCTTCCCGATCACCGCGTACCGAGGAATGTCTTCATCGATGCTGGTCCAGAGGACGACGTCGCCCTGTTTGATCGAGAGCGACTCCGGCGCCGCCGTGAAATGCCCGCCCCGAAAGGCAATCTCCACATTGTGCTGGCTGCCCTCTCCCGTCGCCGGGCCCGCCGCGACCGTCACGACGTAAGGCAAATCCTGGGAGAAATGCCCGCCCAGGGCTGGCACCACCGCATATCGGTAGCTGCCTTGCTGGTTGAAACATTGCGCGAAGCAATTCGTGCGGTCGAGGCCGCGGCTGTCGAGCACATTCATCATCAGCCCCTTACTCCCGTGGCTATCATCGCGAGATGTCGAGCCCGACAATCAGCTCGTCCTCCTGGTTGAAGACGATCGAGGCTTCCACCCGGTCGATCGTGATGTCGACGACCGGATCGATGGCGCTCTGCATCGGCAGCAGCTGCACGACCCGCGGTCGTTCGTAGACCTTGATTTTCAGGCCGCTGACGAAGGGCGTCAGGATCGGGCCCAGGAAGCCGGTAAGGCCCGCCACCCCGATCGCCGCCAGGATCGCGGCGACAGCCACGGCGAGGAAGGGGCCGATGAAGGGGACTGCGAGGAGGATCGGAATCGCTGCCGCCCCGATTATCGCGAGGATCGCGGCCGACGGCACCCCGAACTGGAGGCTCGGCAGCGCGAGCAGCTTGGCGCTGACCTGCCACATGTTCCCCACCAGCTGCACGTCCAGCCGGAAGTCTGCGGTCACCTGCAGGAAATCGGCGAAGTTGATGGGGATGCTGATCGTCGGCCAGCTGATGCAGACCTTGGGGGTGCATATCTTCTTACCGAAGATCTTGACGCAGATTTGCGGCAGGCAGAATTGCGGCAGGATCTTGTTGAGATCGATGGCCAGATTGAAATGCAGGCTCCAATTCATCCGCAGTTTCATGATTCGGATCGTGTCCGGCGGTCTGAGGTCGATGCCGCTCGCCTGAAATGTGGCCGTGACCGAATAATTGGCGGTGAAGGGGCCGAGCGTTCGCGACCCGTTCGCCGACTGCGGCCCGACGGCGGCGACGGCCAGGGCGAGGGCCTTGTCGGCACCCTTCTCGTCAATGGCTGCAACGATCTCCGGCATCTCGGTTTCCTCGGCTCTGGCTAGGGTTAAAGGTTGCCGCGCAGCTCGACCTGGTCGCTGCCGAGGATGGGCCCGGCGACAAGATGGAAGGGCTGGAAGGCGAAGATCGCCATCGGCATCGTGAAATTGGCCAGAAGGCCATTGACGATCAGAATGAACACGGCCTCCAGCATGGCTGCGAGCGCGGGCGGGAGTCCGACGATCTTGACCTGGTCGATGGTGAGCTTGAGCGCAGCCGTCGACCCGCTTCCGACCTGCGACAGGTGTCCGATCAGCAGCAGCTGAAAGGTGAACGGGAAATTCGCCGCCGTGATCTTCACGCTCGTCGACCCGCTGAATTTCCCCGGGCCGAGGACGAGCGGCGGCGGCAGGGGCGATCCACCGGGATGGATGTCGAGTGTGGGCAGCGAGATCTCGATGCGCCAGGGAATGGAAGTGTTGAAGACATTGAGCGGTGGGAAAAAGGTGTGGCTGGCCGTTGTCGGCCCCAGCGTTGAGCCAAAGTCGAAGTAGCGATGCCGTTCAAAATAGAATGCTGCCAAGAAATCATTTAGCGCAGGGTCACGAACGCCCAAAAACAGCTCTTCGGCTTTTGTGAACCCCATGCCAGGTCTCCAATTATCGGACTCATGTTAAGCCGAGACGCAAACCAATACCGCTTCCTGAGCGGCATTGCATCAGGACCATATTTTATTAGCGCATGGACAATCGTATGCGACTCGACACAACGACTCGGAAGACTCAAGCTTATCTAAATCTCGTCCAAGGTAAAGTCCAAAAATGATTCAGAAGACAACTTTTAAGCTTACCCGTATCTTTCGAGGGATTTAGCCGCGTCCGCGACTTGTCTCGTGGCGGCTTGCCTGGGCGAACGCCGTTCGGTTGGGTGCGATCGTTCTCATCGCGGGCTGCGCAGCGTTAGGACTGGCTGCGGCGGCGCACGCCGCGTAACCTAGCGGCTCAAAGACGGGGTGTCGGATGACAGAGCCACTCGACCCTCCCGCTCCCCGAAGCGGCGGCGGCTCACCGCCGGATGGAAGGCCGGCGTCAAGGCGGCACGATCGTGCCAACGATCGGCTGAAGACGGATGGCGCCTAGTCGCCTTCGTTCTGGCCCAGTTCGTGGGTAATCCAGAGCGCATAGCCGGCGACTCCCACCACCACGACGCCGACGCCGATGGCCACCCAGCCGACGGTCGAGACCTTCCGGCGCTGCCCGTCGGGGCCGCGTCCCCCTCCCGCGAGCTCGCTGACCGGCCGCCCGCTCAAGGACAAGGCGGGTCCGCGACGGTCGGACAGACCGAATTCCAGACCCTCTCCGATCCTCAGGTGCGTCGCCCCGTCGGCGCGCACGCCGAGGCTTGTCGGCGCGATGGCCAGCCCGGCGCGGACGCGCTCGCGCGGCGCGCGGTCGAGCGAGATGCGAAGCCGAGCGCCGGCGAAGCTGCCCATGCGGCTGCTGGCCGGAGCGGCAGTGTCGATCAGTTCGGCGGCTCGCGCGGGAGCGGCGCCGGCCAGCTGCGCCACGACCAGCGCCGCTATGGTGAATTCCTTCATCATCCAAGCCCCTTCACCCCTATGTGACGGAGCCTACACGTTTTTCCGCCCGGCGCCAGCGCCGGTCCGGTGCTGGCAAGAGGCCTCGGCGCGACGAGTTTCGTGCCGAAGCAGAAGTCGCAAGCCATGATGTAAATATCCGGCTGCCGCCTATCGGACCGCGTCCCGCCATGTTATGAAAAACGTCTTCCTCTGAAGGAGAAGGGAAATGGGTGGGTGCTCAGCGGTCTCTTTCAACAGCGTAACGCCGACCGTCTTTAACTGCCTCGTCCAAAAAGCGGCGGAGCAGGGCGTGACGATTTCGTCGGACTCGGGAACGGCGACCAAGAGCGGCTTCAAGATCAGCTGGAATTACAATCGAGGCGCGTCGTCCTTGACGATTCAGTGTCTGGACAAGCCCGGCCTCATCCCGTGCACCCTGGTCAAGAGCCAGATCAAGAGCATCGTGAAAGGGTGCGGGGGGCATTAGCGCCGCTCCGCCCGGCTTTAGCGAAGCTGCAGTGCTCAAGCTGGAGCGATCGTCGGAGCGATCGTGCGTCGAATCGTCTGGATTTCCTTGCGGCCGTGAATAGGATCGCGGCGGGACCAGGGGGGATTCGATGATCGTGCCGCGCATCGCGCTGGGGCTGCTTGCGGCAGCCTTCGCCGTGACTTTCTTTTTGTCGGAGCGGGAATGGGGCCTGACCAGCATGCCGCGGGTCGAGGCGATCGACACGCTTCCCGACACGCCGGAGCTGGCCGCGGTGCGGCGCTATACCCAGATCGGCTCAGGGCTTCTTCCCTACCTTCCGCGCGAGCGCGCCGGCAAGGCCGCGTCGGTGGCCCGGGCGGGTCAGCCGCTCCGCGTCGGATTCTCCTACCGCGAGGTCAGCATCCTCAGGCTGCCGATCTGGGCCTCCGAAGACAACGGCCTCGTGACCTATCTGGAGCTTCCCGCCTGGTACCAGATCGCCTTGATCAACCCGGACCAGGTCCGCCTGCTGGAGCGGATCAGCGGGCGAAGCTATTCGGACTACAGCTTCCCCGTATGGAAGCATATGTGGGGTTGGCTGTTCCTGCTCGGCCTGATCGGCTGGTACCTGCTCCATCGCCGCGCCCTGGCCAAATGGCGCGAGGAAACCGGGATCATCTGAAGCGCGGCGCACGGCGGCTTCGCGCATCGGTTCGGCTTGCCCTCCCGGGCTGCAGCGGCTAGATGCGAGGCAACGCACCGGCCGCTCCGTGAAGGGGCGGCCCTTTCTTTGTCCGGAGACTCCAGTGGCCCAGCCGCTCATGCCCCATGCGACCGCCTCCTGGCTGGTCGACAACAGCTCGCTCACCTTCGAGCAGATCGCCGAATTCTGCGGCCTGCATATCCTCGAGGTGCAGGCGATCGCCGACGATACCGCCGCGACCAAGCTCACCGGCCGCGACCCGCTGCGCGCCGGGGAGCTCACGCAGGAGGAGATCGAGCGCGGCCAGGCCGATCCCGAATATCGCCTTCGCATGCACAAGGAGCCGGACAAGATCACCCGCACCAGGGGCCCGCGCTACACGCCGGTCTCCAAGCGGCAGGACAAGCCGGACGGCATCGCCTGGATCATCCGCAACCATCCGGAAGTGACGGACGGCCAGATCTCGAAGCTGATCGGGACGACGCGCTCGACCATCGCCGCGATCCGCGACCGCAGCCACTGGAACATCGCCAACATCCAGCCCAAGGATCCGGTGACGCTGGGCCTTTGCTCGCAGCGCGAGCTCGACGCGGTGGTCGCCAAGGCGGCGAAGGCGGCGGGCATCGAGCCCAGCGCGAACGACGGCCGGATGGAGCAGGACCGCGACGCGCTCATCGTGCAGCTCCGCGCCGAGCGCGACACCGCCGCACGCGAAGCCGAAGCGGCTCATGCCGCCGAGCTCGCCGGCGAGAGCGGCCAGACGACGAGTGCCGACGACCTCTTCCGCAGCTGAGCCAGCGTCTCCCGACGCGGCGCTCGCCGACATTCCCTATAGCCACAAGGGACTGACCTATCCGCTCGGCCGGCGCGGGCCGGAGCCGGGCGAGCTGATCCCGATCGGCGACGGCCTCGGCTGGGCGCGGTTGCCCGTGCCGGGCTCCCTCAAGCACATCAACGTCTGGGCGCTCGACGATGGCGAGGGAGTCGCTTTGGTCGACACCGGCCTCGACATCCCGCCCTCGCGCGAAGCGTGGGACCATTTGTTCGAAGGCCCGCTCGCCGGCCGTGCCGCCACCCGCGTCATCGTCACGCATTTCCATCCCGACCATATCGGGCTCGCCGGCTGGCTCACCGGGCGCTTCGGCGTGCCGCTCTGGATGACGCGCGAGGAATGGCTGTTCGCGCGGATGCTGACCAGCGACATACGCGACGCGCCACCGGCCGAAGCGGTGACCTATTGGCGCGCCGCCGGCTGGAGCGAGGAGCGCATCGAGGCGGAGCGTGCGAAAGGCTGGGGCCGCTTCGCCTCGGTGGTGAGCCCCGTCCCGGTCAGCTTCGTCCGCATGCGCGACGGCGACCGGATCGAGACGGGCGACCGCTCGTGGCGCATCGTGATCGGCAGCGGCCACTGCCCGGAGCATGCCTGCCTCGTCGACGAGGCCGAGGGCGTGATGATCGCGGGCGACCAGGTGCTGCCGCGCATCACCTCGAACGTGTCGCTGAGCCTCAGCGAGCCGCTGGCGGACCCGCTCGGCGACTGGCTCGACTCGATCGCGAAGCTGCGCGGGCTGCCCGCCGACCTGCTCGTCCTCCCGTCGCACGGCGAGCCCTTCACCGGCCTGCACGCCCGCCTCGATACCCTCCGTGACGGCCATCTCGGCCGGCTCGACGCGCTCCACGCTTTCCTCTCCGAGCCGCGCCGCGCCGTCGACTGCTTCCCGATCCTGTTCGGCCGCGCGATCGACGATTCCATCCTCGGCCTCGCCACCGGCGAAGCCAAGGCCCACCTGCGCCGTCTCGAGGTCGAGGGGAGGGCGGTTCGCGACGCGCGCGACGGCGTCGCCTGGTTCACCGCCGCCTGAACTTGCCGCGGTAGCCACCGGTGGCTATAATCGTCGCATGAAGCACGTCTCGATCAAGCAGGCGAAGGATACCCTGCCGGCGCTCGTGCGCGAGGTGGAGGCCGGAACGCGGATCGTGATCACGCGCAATGGCAAGCCGGTCGCGGAGGTGGTTCCGCACCAGCACCGCCGCGGCACGGATTGGGAAGCGCTGGAACGGTGGAAGAAGGAATTGGGTGTGGACAGGATCGTGACCTACATCGCCCCTGACTTCGACGATCCCCTTCCCGAAGATTTCCTGAGCACCCCCGGGCCCCATTGATCGGTGACCGCGCTGCTCGACACGCACGTCGTGCTCCAGATGCTGGGGTTGGGAAAGGCGGCAGAGGGCCCTTGGCGCGACGAACTGCTTCATGTCAGCGTCGCGAGCCTGTGGGAGATTGCCATCAAGGTCCGGCAGGCGAAGCTGGCGACGCCGGTGCCGGGTCAATCAACTGGAAGATCGGCTGGTCGACCTGGGTTGGACAGTCATCCCGGTTCAGGCACCCCATGCCACCGCCGAAGTCGATCCCTGGCCGGAGACTCAGGACCCGTTCGACCGACTGCTGCTTGCCGTGTGCAGCGTTGAAGGGCTGAGGCTCGTCACCCGCGACCGCAATCTCGTCGATCACCCCCTCGCCTGGCGCCCCGGCCGCGCTTGACCGGGCGCGCGGGCGCGATCAAAGCTGCCGCCATGTCCGACGCGCCCGAGCCGATCGCCGAGCTTTCCTTCGAGGCCGCGCTGAAGCGGCTCGAGGAGATCGTCCGCAAGCTCGAAAGCGGCGAGGCCTCGCTCGACGAGGCGATCGAGCTCTACGGCGAGGGCGATCGCCTGCGCCAGCAATGCGAAGCGCGGCTGCACGCGGCGCAGGCGCGGATCGAGAAGATCCAGCTCGGCCGGAGCGGCGAGCCGACGGGCACCGCGCCGTTCCACGCCGGCTGAAAGTGGCGCCGCCGCCGGTCAGCCTGGAGGCGGCCCTCGAGCAGGTCGGGGCCGAGATCGACCGCGCCTTCGAGACATTGCTCGCCGTCCCGCCCGACGCACGCGCCCGCCTCTACGAAGCGATGCGCTATGCCGCGATCGGCGGCGGCAAGCGCCTTCGCCCGTTGCTGGTCATTGCCGCCTGCAGCATCTTTCGCGTCGCGCGCGAGCGCGCCGTGCGGGTCGCGGTCGCGGTCGAATGCGTCCACGTCTATTCGCTGATCCACGACGATCTGCCGAGCATGGACGACGACGATCTCAGGCGCGGCAAACCGACCCTGCACTGCGCCTTCGACGAATCGACCGCGATCCTCGCCGGCGACTCCCTCCACGCGCTCGCCTTCCAGATCCTCGCCGAGGAGGAGACGCACGAGGACCCGTTCGTCCGCGCCGATCTGGTGCTCGAGCTCGCCCGCGCCGCCGGCCCGGCCGGCATGGCCGGCGGGCAGATGATGGATCTCGCGCCCGACAAGCCGCTCGATCTCGCCGCCGTGACCCGCCTCCAGCAATTGAAGACCGGCGCATTGATCGGCTGGTGCCTCGAGGCGGCGGCGATCATGGGCCGCGTGCCGGCGGAGGGACGGATCGGGCTGCGCGGCTTCGCGCGCGACGTCGGCCTCGCTTTCCAGATTGCGGACGATTTGCTCGATTTCGAGGGCGAGGAAGCGAAGACCGGCAAGCGCGTCGGCAAGGATCTCGCCGCCGGCAAGGAGACCTTCGTGTCGCTGCTCGGGCCGGAGCGGGCGCGCCGGCAGGCCGAGCTCCTCGTCGCCCAGGCGATCGAGCATCTCCACGGCTACGGGCCCGAAGCGGAGCTGCTCCGCGCCATCGCCCGCTTCGCGGTGGAGCGCGACCATTGATTGCTAGAGGGTCCGTGCTCCATACTCGCAACGGTCGTGACGGAGCGGATTTTGGGCCAGGGCGAGGAGCGAGGAGGGAGCGATGCTGTCGCATCGTGACCGACGAGGGACGTGGCCCTGGCCCAAAAGCCGCCCGCCGCGAAGCGGTCGTCCGGAGAAGGCCGCCGGCTACGTCGG
>JAXDPC010000009.1:0-3188 GCA_034668525.1 Sphingomonadales bacterium | reverse complement strand
GCCCTGCTCGCGATAGAGATCGCAGAGGCGCTGGAGGGCGCCGTGGATGTAGATCGGATCGGAATGGCCGCGGCAGCGGAGCTCGGCGATCAGGCGCTGCGCCTTGCCGAGGGCATAGGCGCCGACGAGGACGCAGCGTTCGGGATTGTCGTGCAGCCGGGCGAGCAGGCGGTCGATCTCGCTCGCCGTCTCCGGGTGGCGGAAGACCGGGAGGCCGAAGGTCGCCTCGGTGACGAAGATGTCGCAGGGCACCGGCTCGAAGGGCGGGCAGGTCGGATCAGACCGCCTCTTATAGTCGCCCGAGACGACGACGCGTTCGCCCTCATGCTCGAGCACGATCTGCGCGGAGCCGAGGACGTGACCGGCGGGGACGAAGCTGACGTCGACCTCGCCGACCCGCACGACTTCGCCATAGCCTACCGGGCAGCCGCCGGGCTGCGGCCCGTAGCGGCAGTCCATGATCGCCAGCGTTTCGGCGGTCGCCCACACCCGCTCGTGGCCGCCGCGGGCGTGGTCGCCATGGCCGTGGGTGACCAGGGCGCGCGGCTTCGCCTGCGACGGATCGACCCAGGCGTCGGCCGGCTTCACATAAATGCCTTCGGGAAAAGGCTCGATCCAGGAACCGAGACGGGCCATTGGGAGCTTATGGCAGGAGCGCCGCACAGCGCCAAGCGAGCGCGGGGCGGCGGAGGCCGAAGGAGGTGCGAAAGACATGGACGCGGGTGGTTTCAACTGGAGCTTGCTGACAATCGTCGGCCCGGCTTTGCTCGCCGTGGTGATCCTCTGGGCTCTGCTCAGGAACCGCGCCTCGCGGGTGAGCCGGGAGCGCACGGAGGAAGGCACGCGCCGCGTCTACGAGCAGGAGGAGGCCGAACGTCGCGACGGCGGCCCCGATGGCGGCGCGAAAGGGCCGTGACCCACGTCCGCCAACGCTGACCGGCTCCTGCCGCCGCCGGTCGTCTCGGACTGGTTCGCCGCCAAGGGCTGGGCGCCCCGCCGCCACCAGCTCGACATGCTCGCCGCCGCCCGCGCGGGGCGAAGCACGTTGCTCGTCGCCGCGACCGGCGCGGGGAAGACGCTGGCCGGCTTCCTTCCGAGCCTCACCGAGTTGATCGTGGCGCCCACCGAGGGCCTCCACACGCTCTACGTCTCCCCGCTGAAGGCACTCGCCGTCGACGTGCAACGCAACCTGCTGACGCCGATCGAGGAGATGGGCCTCCCGATCCGCGTCGAGACCCGCACCGGCGACACGCCCTCCGACCGGCGCGTGCGCCAGCGCCTGCGGCCGCCCCAAATGCTGCTCACCACGCCGGAATCGCTGAGCCTGCTGCTCAGCCACGAGGACAGCGCCCTCCTCTTCTCGACCCTCAGCACGATCGTCGTCGACGAGATCCACGCCTTCGCGCCCGGCAAGCGCGGCGACCTGCTGAGCCTGGCGATGGCGCGGCTGCAGCGCCACGCGCCGGGCCTGCGCCGGGTCGGGCTTTCGGCGACGGTCTCCGATCCCGAGGCCTATCAGGGCTGGCTGGCGCCGCACGGCGATGCCGAGGCGGTCGACCTCGTCCTCGGCGAGCCGGGCGCCGAGGCGGACATCAGGATCATGCTGCCGGAGGACGAGAAGGTCCCCTGGGCCGGTCATAGCGGGCGCTGGGCCGCCGAGCAGGTGATGCGCGAGATCGAGCGGCACAAGACGACCCTCGTCTTCTGCAACACGCGTTCGCTGTGCGAGCTCATCTTCCAGGATCTGTGGACGATCAACGAGCAGCGGCTGCCGATCGGGATCCACCACGGCAGCCTCGCGCTCGAGGCGCGGCGCAAGGTCGAGAATGCCGTCGCCGACGGGCGGCTGCGCGCCCTGGTCTGTACCGCCAGCCTCGACCTCGGAGTCGACTGGGGCGACGTCGACCTCGTCATCCAGATGGGGGCGCCCAAGGGCTCGTCGCGGCTTGTCCAGCGCATCGGCCGCGCCAACCACCGGCTCGACGAGCCTTCGGAAGCCCTGCTCGTGCCCGGCAATCGCTTCGAATATCTCGAAGGGCGCGCCGCGCTCGACGCGATCGAGGAGGGGGAGCTCGATGCCGAGGCTTTCCGTCCCGGCGCTCTCGATGTCCTCGCCCAGCACGTCATGGCCGCCGCCTGCGCCGCGCCGTTCAGGGAGGAGGAGATGCTCGCCGAAGTCCGCTCGGCGGCGCCTTATGCCGGGCTGCAGGAGGAGATTTTCCGCCAGGTGCTCGGCTTCATCGAGAGCGGCGGCTATTCGCTGAAAGCCTATGACCGCTTCCGCCGCCTGACCCGCGATCCGGATGGGACGTGGCGGGTCTCGCATCCGCGCTTCGTCCAGCAGCACCGGATGAACGCCGGCATCATCGTCGACGCGCCTTTGCTCGATGTCCGCTTCCGGGGCGGGCGGCGGCTCGGCACGGTCGAGGAGCAGTTCGGGGCGACCCTGCGCCCCGGCGACACATTCTACTTTTCGGGGCTGGTGCTCGAGGTCGAGAAGATCGACGGCACCGACCTTATCGTCCACGCCACAAGCAAGGCGGCACGGATCCCGACCTATCTCGGCATCCGGATGGCGATGTCGACCAACCTCGCCGGCCGCGTCCGCGCCTTCCTCCACGACCGTTCGCAATGGCGGCGCTTCCCCGACGACGTGCGCGACTGGCTGGAGGTCCAGTCGCGCCGCTCGGTGCTGCCCGAGCCGGAGCAATTGCTCGTCGAGACCTTCCCGCACGAGCATGTCCACTACATGGTGATCTACAGCTTCGAGGGCTGGAATGCGCACCAGTCGCTCGGCATGCTGATCACGCGCCGGATGGAGAGCGCGGGGCTGAAGCCGTTGGGCTTTGTGTCCAACGATTACGCGCTCGCCTGCTACGGGCTGGAGCCGATCGTCGATCCGGGCGCCCTGCTTTCGGCGGACATTCTCGAGCAGGAGTTCGTCGAGTGGGTGCAGGATTCGAGCCTGCTGAAGCGCGCCTTCCGCGAGGTGGCGGTGATCGGCGGCCTCGTCGAGCGGCACCATCCCGGCAAGCGCAAATCGGGCCGGCAGGTGAGCTTCTCGACCGACCTCATCTACGACGTGCTGCGCCGCTACGAGCCCGATCATCTGCTGCTCCGCGCCGCCTGGGAGGATGCGCGCCCGCGAATGACCGACGTCGGCCGCCTCGCCGACCTGCTCGACCGCG
>JAXDPC010000008.1:0-8584 GCA_034668525.1 Sphingomonadales bacterium | reverse complement strand
CACCGACGATCAGGAGGCCGTAGCGCGGCAGTTCGAGCGCTACAATCTCGTCGCGGCGCCGGTGATCGACCTCCTCGATCGCATGGTCGGCGTGATCACGTTCGACGATATCGTCGACGTGATCGAGCAGGAGGCTGAAGAGGACATCAAGGCGCTCGGCGGCGTGCACGCGCAGGAAGAGCTGTCCGACACGGTGTGGACCATCGCCAAGAGCCGTTTCAACTGGCTGCTGATCAATCTGGCGACCGCGTTCCTGGCCTCCTCGGTGCTCGGCCTGTTCGAGGGTGAATTGCAGAAAATGGTGGCGCTCGCCGTGCTCGCGCCGATCGTCGCGAGCCAGGGCGGCAACGCCACCACCCAGACCATGACCATCGCGGTGCGCGCGCTGGCGACCCGCGAGCTCGTCGCGTCGAATGCCGGGCGCGTGATCATGCGCGAATTGATGGTCGGCTTGCTCAACGGCATTGCGTTCGCGGTCATCACCGGTGTCGCGGCCTATGCATGGTTCAAGGTGCCCGGACTTGGCGTGGTCATCGGGCTGGCGATGATCACCAATCTCGTGGCTGCGGCGCTCGGCGGAATCCTGATTCCGCTCGCGCTGCACCGGCTTGGCCGCGATCCCGCGGTGGCCTCGAGCCCGTTCGTCACCACGGTGACCGATGTGGTCGGTTTTTTCTCGTTCCTCGGAATTGCGACCTTGTGGTTCGGGCTGAAGTGAACCTCGTGTCCCGGGCGCGATGCAGCGCCCACCAGCGCGTTTACGCGCGTCTGTGACGCGCTATGGCGGTGCATCGCAGATGCGGGACTCCGGTTGCTTCCCTTTCAACAAACCGGGGTCCCGGGTCTGCATCGCATCATTTCATGCTGCGATGCGCCGGGGACAGAGCGTGCCTGACAAATCCCCGCAGCCCGTCTATCGTCATCAAAAGCGATGGGAGAAACGCCGATGATCCCGAATGCCTGGCGGGGTTTTGACTTCGCGCTCGGCGAGGACGTGGACGCGCTGCGCGACACGGTCGCGCGCTTTTCCAACGAGCAGATCGCGCCGCGGGCCGACGAGATCGACCGCAGCAATGCGTTTCCGCGCGATCTTTGGCCGCGACTCGGCGAACTCGGCGTGCTCGGCGTTACGGTCGATGAGGAATACGGCGGGGCGGGGCTCGGCTATCTGGCGCATTGCGTCGCCATGGAGGAGATTTCGCGCGGCTCGGCGGCGGTCGGTCTGTCCTACGGCGCGCATTCCAACCTCTGCATCAACCAGCTGCGGCGCTGGGCGAATGACGAGCAGAAGAGCAAATATCTGCCCAGGCTGATCTCGGGCGAGCATGTCGGCGCGCTGGCGATGTCGGAAGCCGGGGCGGGCTCGGACGTGGTCTCGATGAAGCTCAAGGCCGAGAAGGTGCAGGGCGGCTACGTCCTCAACGGCACCAAATTCTGGATCACCAACGCGCACCATGCCGACACGCTCGTCGTCTATGCCAAGACCGGCGACGGCAGCCGCGGCATCACCACCTTCCTGATCGAAAAGGACATGCCCGGCTTCTCGCTCGGCCAGAAGCTCGACAAGATGGGTATGCGCGGCTCGCCGACCGGAGAGCTGGTCTTCAACGACTGCGAAGTGCCCGACGAGAATGTGATGGGGCCGGTCAACGGCGGCGTCGGCGTGCTGATGTCGGGCCTCGATTACGAGCGCACCGTGCTCGCCGGCATCCAGCTCGGCATCATGCAAGCCTGTCTCGACGTGGTTCTGCCTTATGTGCGGGAGAGGAAGCAGTTCGGCCAGCCGATCGGCGCCTTCCAGCTGATGCAGGCCAAGATCGCCGACATGTATGTCGCGCTGAATTCGGCGCGCGCCTACGTCTACGCGGTCGCGCGCGCCTGCGACGCGGGCAGGACGACGCGCTTCGACGCGGCCGGCGCGATATTGCTGGCGAGCGAGAATGCGGTGAAGACCTCATTGGAGGCGATCCAGGCGCTGGGCGGCGCCGGCTACACCAAGGACTGGCCCGTCGAGCGCTACATGCGCGACGCCAAATTGCTCGACATCGGCGCGGGCACCAACGAGATCCGCCGCATGCTGATCGGGCGGGAGCTGATCGGAGCGGCGGGGTAACACTCATCATTGCGAGCGAAGCGCAATCCAGCGCGGACTCGGAGGCCCGCTGGATTGCTTGGTCGCTTCGCTCTTTGCAATGACGGATATGCCGCAGCCGTCACGCGAGTGAATGGCGTGACGTCAGTCCTCGCTTTGCGAGGCTGGCCGGCTTTCGCCGTCTCTACCTGCTGCTCCGGCGGCGCTTCGCGCCGGCGTCACTGCACTCGGCGGCTCAAGCTCACCACACCCTAACCCGCTGCTCGGGCGGCAGGTACAGCGCGTCGCCCGGCTGGACGTCGAAGGCGCGGTACCAGGCGTCGAGGTTGCGGACGGTGAGCGCGCGATACTGGCCGGGCGCATGGCCATCGGTCGCGATCTGCTGGCGCAACGCGGCCTCGCGCGCCTTCGAGCGCCAGGTCTGGGCGTAGGCGATGAAGAAGCGCTGGTCGCCGGTGAAGCCGTCGATCACCGGCGCCTCGCGGCCGCCCAGCGAGGCGCGGTAGGCCTCGTACGCGGCGGCGAGCCCGGCGACGTCGGCGATGTTCTCGCCGAGCGTCAGCGTCCCGTTGAGATGGGCGTCGGGGTAGGGGGCGTAGGCGTCGTACTGTGCCGCGAGGGCGCGGCCCTCCCGTTCGAAGCGGGCGAGGTCCGCGGGCGTCCACCAGTTGCGCAACACGCCCGTCGAATCGAAGGCGGCGCCGTTATTGTCGAAGCTGTGGCTGATCTCGTGGCCGATGACGGCGCCGATCGCGCCGTAATTGCGCGCCGGATCGGCGCCGGGGTCGAAGAAGGGCGGCTCGAGGATCGCGGCCGGAAAGTTGAGTCCGTTCTGCACGGGGAGGTTGATCGCGTTCACCGTCTGCGGCGTCATCCACCATTCCTCGCGGTCGAACGGGCGGCCGAGCTTCGCGATCTGGTGGAGATATTCGGCTTCCTCGCCGCGCAGCTTGTTGCCGTAGGCCTCGTCGGGGCTCACGGTGAAGCGCGCATAGTCCCGCCAGCTCTCCGGATAGCCGACGCCGACGCGCAGCGTCTCGATCTTGCGCAGGGCTTCGGCCCGCGTCTCCGGCGCCATCCAGTCGAGCCCCTCGACGCGGCGGCGGAAGGCGGCGGTGATGTTGCCGACCATCTCGCTGACCTGGGCCTTGGCCGAGGCCGGGAAGTAGCGCTGGACGTAGAGCCGGCCGACGGCGTCGCCGAGCTGCGGGTTGACCGCGACGAGCGCGCGGCGGTCGCGGCTGCGCTGCTGCGGCGTCCCGGAAAGGGTAGTGCCGTAGAAGGCGAAGAAGGCGTCGTCGATCGCGCTCGGCAGCACCGCGGCGTTGGTGTTGATCTGGTGGAAGGCCATCCAGTCCTTCCACGCCTCCAGGGGCTCGGAGGCGACGAGGGCGGAAAGGTTGCGGATCGCGTCGGCGTGATAGGCGCCGAACCGGTCCTGGCCGCCGAGCCGCGCGGCCTCGAAGAAGGCCGGCCAGTCGATGCCGGGCGCGCGGCTGGCGAACTCGTCGCGGCGCCAGACGCTGGCGGTGCGGGTGAAGTCCTCGCTCTCGGCGCGCGTCGCATGGCCCCGGGCGATCTTCGTCTCGAGCGCGAAGATGCGGTCGGCGCGGGCGGCCGGGTCGCTGAGGCCGGCATTGCGCAGCTGGGTCTCGATATAGGCGCGGTAGGCGGTGCGGATCTCAGCCATGCGCGGCGAATCGGAGAGATAATATTCGCGCTCCGGCAGGCCGAGGCCGCCCTGCAGCATGTAGGGCAGCACGACTCCCGGGGTGGCGAGCCCCTGGGTCACGAAGATGCCGAACAGATTCTCGGTCCGGAAATCGGAGGCGTTGAGCGGATCGACGTCGGCGCGCAGGCTCGCGCCGAGCGCGCGCGACAGAGCGCGGCGGTCGCCGATCGCGGCGATGCGCTCGAGGTCGGGCCGGATCGGGCCGAGGCCGGCGGCGTCGATGCCGGGGCGGTCCATGAAGGAGCGGTAGAAATTGGCGATCCGCGCCTCGTCGGTGCCCGGCGCCGGGTTGGACGAGACGATCGACTCGATCAGCTCGGCGTTGCGCCGCTCCGCCAGCAGCGCCGCCTGGAGAAAGGCGCCGGTGGCCGCGCGGTCGGCAGGGATTTCGGTCGTCCGCATCCAGTTGCCGTTGGCATAAGCGTAGAAATCGTCGCCGGGATCGACGGTCCGGTCCATGCCCGCCAGATCGATGCCGGACGAGAGCTGCGCCGCTTGCGAGGATGCGGCCGGCGGCGCGACGCCGGCGCATCCGACCGGTCCGGCGAGGGCGCTGGCGGCGAGGAGGAGAGCGATCAGGGGACGGTTGGGCATCGCGGACTTCCTTCAGAATCGGGGCGCCTATATGCAGCGGCGCGTCGGCGCGGGCAACGCGGCAACTATCCAAGCACGGCGCGCGTCGCTAACCGTTCGCCGAAACGAAAGGGCATCAGTGAGCGGCTCGGTGATCGTCAGCAAAGCGGACGAGGGTTCGGAGAGTTTCCGGCGCTACGCCGCGCACAATCGCGCGCTGTCCGAGGAGCTGCGCAGCCGCGTCGCCGCGGCTGCGCGCGGCGGGCCGGACAAGCATCGCGACCGTCACGTCTCGCGCGGCAAATTGCTGCCCCGCGACCGCGTCACCCGGCTGCTCGATCCGGGCGCGCCCTTCCTCGAGATCGGCCAGCTCGCCGCGAACGGCATGTACCAGGACGAGGCGCCGGGCGCGGGCATGATCGCCGGCATCGGCCGCGTCTCCGGCCGCGAGTGCATGATCGTCGCCAACGACCCGACCGTGAAGGGCGGCGCTTACTTCCCGATCACGGTCAAGAAGCACCTCCGCGCCCAGGAGATCGCGCGCGAGAACCGGCTGCCGTGCGTCTATCTGGTCGACAGCGGCGGCGCCAACCTGCCGCACCAGGCCGAGGTCTTCCCCGACCGCGAGCATTTCGGCCGCATCTTCTACAACCAGGCGCAGATGTCGGCGGAAGGCATCGCCCAGATCGCCTGCGTGATGGGCAGCTGCACCGCCGGCGGCGCCTATGTGCCCGCGATGAGCGACGAGTCCGTGATCGTGCGCAACCAGGGCACGATCTTCCTCGGCGGGCCGCCGCTGGTGAAGGCCGCGACGGGCGAGGTGATCTCAGCCGAGGATCTGGGCGGCGGCGACCTCCACGCGCGCAAATCGGGGGTCGTCGACCATCTCGCCGAGAATGACGAGCATGCGCTCGCGATCGTCCGGCAGATCGTCTCGCGGCTGAACACGGTCAAGGCCGTCGATCTCGACATCGCCCAGCCCGAGCCGCCGAAGCTCGATCCCGAGGAGCTTTACGGCATCGTCCCCGACGACGTCCGCACGCCCTACGACGTCCACGAGGTGATCGGCCGGATCGTCGACGGCTCCGAGCTGCACGCGTTCAAGCCGCTCTACGGCGCGACCCTGGTCTGCGGCTTCGCGCGCATCTGGGGCATGCCGGTCGCGATCCTGGCGAACAACGGCATCCTCTTCTCGGAAAGCGCCTTGAAGGGCGCCCATTTCATCGAGCTCGCCTGCCAGCGCCGGACGCCCCTGCTGTTCCTCCAGAACATCTCCGGCTTCATGGTCGGCGGCAAATATGAAGCGGGCGGCATCGCCAAGGACGGCGCCAAGCTGGTGACCGCGGTGGCGACCGCGCAGGTGCCCAAGGTGACCGTCCTGATCGGCGGCAGCTTCGGCGCCGGCAATTACGGCATGGCCGGCCGCGCCTACGGCCCGCGCTTCCTGTTCACCTGGCCGAATTCGAGGATCAGCGTGATGGGCGGCGAGCAGGCGGCGAGTGTGCTCGCGACGGTGCATAAGGACGCGGAGCGCTGGACACCGGAAGAGGCGGAGGCCTTCAAGGCTCCGATCCGCCAGCGCTACGAGGACGAAGGCAATCCATATCACGCTACAGCGAGGCTCTGGGACGACGGCATCATCGACCCGGTGCAGACGCGGGATGTGCTGGGCCTGGCCTTCGCCGCCTGCCTGAACGCGCCGATCCCGGAGCGGGCGCGCTTCGGGCTGTTCAGGATGTGACGATGGAAGGTGGGTGCTCAGAATTCCTCCCCCGGCGCAGCAGGGGGAGGGGGACCGTCCGAAGGACGGTGGAGGGGTGCGCGCTCGCGCGCGTGAATGGCGATCCATTCGAGCACGCCTTCCATGTTACGGAGCACGTCCGTCGCACGAATCCGGAGCGTCGCGATTCCGTGCTCGGCAAGCCATGCGTCGCGATGTGCGTCGCGCGCCGGTCGGCTCCCGCGATCATGCGCCTGCCCGTCCACCTCGACGCAGAGCTTCGCGGCGTCGCAATAGAAGTCGAGATCATAGGGTCCCGCCGGATGCTGCTTGCGCCACCTGAGGCTGGTCTTTCGTCTTCGGAGTTGCTGCCAAAGGAGTACCTCAGGAAGGCTCATCCCACGGCGGAGCTCGCGCGCTCGGCGATAAGCCTTTCCCGTTCCCTTGAGCATGGAACCGGCTCCCATGCGCGCTCCGCGCGCCCCTCCACCATGCTTCGCATGGTCCCCCTCCCCCAGCAAGCTGGGGGAGGATTTCGGAGCGCCGCATGATCTCCTCCCTCCTCATCGCCAATCGCGGCGAGATTGCGTGCCGGATCGTCCGCACCGCGCGCAGGCTCGGCATCCGCACCGTCGCCGTCTTCTCCGACGCGGATCGGCATGCGCTGCATGTTCGGGAGGCGGACGAGGCGGTGCATATCGGGCCCAGCCCGGCGCGGGAGAGCTATCTCGTCGGGGAGAGGATCATCGCGGCCGCGAAGGAGACGGGGGCGGAGGCGATCCATCCGGGCTACGGGTTCCTCTCCGAGAATGCGGAGTTCGCGGAGGCGGTCGAGGCGGCGGGGCTGGTCTGGGTGGGGCCGAAGGCGTCCTCTATCCGGGCGATGGGGCTGAAGGATGCGGCCAAGGCGCTGATGATCGCGGCGGGGGTGCCGGTGACGCCGGGCTATCTCGGCGAGGACCAAGCGCCGGAGCGGCTCCAGGCCGAGGCGGACGCGATCGGCTATCCGGTGCTGATCAAGGCGGTGGCGGGCGGCGGCGGCAAGGGGATGCGGCGCGTGAACGCGTCCGGCGAGTTCCAGGAGATGCTGGCGAGCTGCAAGCGCGAGGCCGCGGCTTCGTTCGGCGACGATAAGGTGCTGATCGAGAAATATATCGAGCGGCCGCGCCATATCGAGGTGCAGGTGTTCGGCGATACGCACGGCAATGTCGTCCACCTGTTCGAGCGCGACTGCTCGCTGCAGCGGCGGCACCAGAAGGTGATCGAGGAGGCGCCGGCGCCGGGCATGGACGCGGCGACGCGTGCCGCCGTGTGCGGGGCGGCGGTCAAGGCGGCCAAGGCGGTCGACTATGTCGGGGCGGGGACGATCGAGTTCATCGCCGACGCTTCCCAAGGGCTGAGGCCGGACCGGATCTGGTTCATGGAGATGAACACGCGGCTCCAGGTCGAGCATCCGGTGACCGAGGAGGTGACCGGGCAGGACCTGGTCGAATGGCAGCTCCGGGTCGCCTCGGGCGAGGAGCTGCCGCTCGGCCAGGAGGAGCTCTCGCTCGACGGCTGGGCGATGGAGGCGCGGCTCTACGCCGAGGACCCGGCGCATGAATTCCTGCCCTCGACCGGCCGACTCGACCATTTCGTGATGCCGCGCGGCGTGCGCATCGACAGCGGCGTCGAGGAGGGCGACCGGATCAGCCCCTATTACGACCCGATGATCGCCAAGGTCATCGCCCGCGGCGCCACGCGCGAGGAGGCGGGGGAGCGGCTGGCCGAGGCGCTGCACGAGGTAGAAATCTGGCCGGTGCGGACCAATGCCGGCTTTCTCGCCCGCGCCGCCGGCGATCCGGATTTCCGCGCCGGCGAGGTCGACACCGCCTTCATCCCGTCGCGGCTCGACACTCTGGTTCCCGATCCGGAGCCCGCCGACGGAATATGGAACCTCGCCGCGACGGCTCTCCTCGCCTCCGATTTCGGCAATGGCGACGAGCAGGACCCGTGGGCGGCGCTGCAGGGGTTCCGGCTCAACGCCGATGCGCATGCCTCGGCGGCGCTCAGCCATAGAGGAGCCGTGCGGGTGATCGAGCCCGGCCGCGGCGCCGCGCTCGAAGGCATGGCGACCGCCTCGGGCGATCATGTGCTGGTCTTCTCGTCGGGCCAGGCTTTCGCCTTCACTCTGCCGGGGATCGGCGGCGGCGGCGCGGGCGGCGGCGAGGGCGAAGGCACTCTGGTCTCGCCGATGCCGGGACGCGTGCTGTCGGTCGAGGTCCGGCAGGGAGATAAGGTCGTGCGCGGGCAGAAATTGTTGACGCTGGAGGCGATGAAGATGGAGCATGGCCTCGTCGCGCCGTTCGACGGGGTGATCGCCGCGCTGGACGCGGTCGTAGGCGCGCAGGTGACCGAGGGGACGATGCTGGTACGGGTGGAGAAGGGGGAGGGGGGATGAGCCACGACCGTTCGGTTCGAGCGAAGT
>JAXDPC010000007.1:0-4527 GCA_034668525.1 Sphingomonadales bacterium | reverse complement strand
GCCGAAGCGGCGCGTGCAGCGGTGCGCGCCCAGCGCCAGGAGCGGCGGGGCGAACGCCGCGAGGCCCTGTTCGCGCGGCTCGACGCCGACGGCAACGGCGTCATCAGCCGCGCCGAATTCGACGCGCCGCGCGGTCCCCGCGCCGGCGGCGAGCGCGGCGAGCGGCGCGCGCAGCGCTTCCATCGCCGCGGTCCGGGCTCCGCCGCCCGCGGTCAGCGGGGCGGCATGCGCGGCGGCTTCGGCGCCGAGGGCTTTGCCCGGATGGACGCCGACCGCGACGGGCGCCTTTCGCTGGCGGAGGCGACGCGCTTCCGCCTCGAGCGGTTCGACCGGCTCGACGCCAATGACGACGGCCGCATCAGCCGCGAGGAGATCCAGGCGGTCCGCGCGCAGCGTCGCGACAATTGATCGTTTCTCGACCGTCGCGATGAAGGGAGCCGGGGCCGCGAGGTCCCGGCTCTTCGCGCATCAGAGGCCGTTGCGGACCGGCTCGTGTCCCATGGCTTCGAGCCGTTCGACGAGATCCGCCTCGCAGCGGTCGAGCGCGGCCTCGTCCGCGCTGCGGATGACGAAATTGGCGCCGTAGCGGCCGTCGCGGAAGAAGGGGTAGGAGCCGATCTGGCAGCCTTCGTGCGCGCGCTCGGTCGCGAGCAGCATCTCGGCGACCTCGCTCTCGGGAACTCGGCAGCCGATCGTCCGCGAGAGCAGGGGCCGCCCGCCTTCGAGCCGGTTGCTCAGCCCCTCCAGCATCGATGCGGCGATGTGCGGCACGCCGGCGAGGATGAAGATGTTGCCGGCTCTGATCCCGGGCGCGCCCGAGGTCGGATTCGCGATCAGCTCCGCCCCTTGCGGGACCCGCGCCATGCGCAGCCGCGCGTCGGTCAGCCCGCCACGCTCCCGATAATAGCTTTCCAGCGCCGCTTGCGCGTCGGGATGGACCACGACCGGCACGCCGAGCGCCTCGGCGATGGCGTCGACGGTGATGTCGTCATGGGTGGGGCCGATGCCGCCGGTGGTGAAGAGATAGTCATAAGCCTCGCGCAGCACGTTGACTGCGGCCACGATGGCGGCGGTGTCGTCCGGCACCACCCGCACTTCGGCGAGTCGGATGCCCTGCAGGTTCAGCCAGACGGCGATCGGCGAGACGTTGCGGTCCTGGATGCGGCCGGAGAGAATCTCGTCGCCGATGATCAGCAGCCCTGCCGTCCAGATCCGCTCGCTCGCCATGCCATGCGCATAGCCGTGACGCGCCTTGCCGCAAAGAAGGCTTGCTGCGACAAGGCCGGATGATCGATCTCGCCGCCGCTTTGCTGTTCGTCGCCGCCGACCTCGCGCCGCCGCCGCCCGCGGTCGCGCCCGATCGGCTGGACTGCGTCAGCGGCGGCACGCAGGCCGCCGCCGGGCTTGCCCTTCCACCGGGTGTGACTCGCATTACAGGCGTCGCGCGACGCACGGCGGCCCGGCCCGGCGGGCGGCGGATTGTCGGCGTCGCCGCAGGTTTCCAGCTGCGCATCGGCGTGATGGATGCGCGCAACACGACGGTCGCTGGCATGTTCCTCGCCAGCGGCACGCCCGAACCCGGTCCGCCACAGCCGGTCTCCCATTATTTCGGTTCGTTCGGCCGGGACCGGACGGGGGCACCCTTCGAGGCCGCTCAGCCGCTCGATGGGCTTTTCGGTTACGTCATCGCTCGCGGGGACCCGATCCGCTTTAGGATCGAGATCGCACAGGACGGGGCGGTACGGCTGCACGCGAGCTGGGACGCGGGCGATGGCCCGCACGAGGCCGGCGGTCTCGTCCCCGCCGTCGACAGCAGGCCGACCAAGCTCATCGTGCAGTGCGAGGTGGACGATTTTTCGGTCGAGCAGCTGTCGTTGAGCTGATCTCGGGCCTCCTCTCGCCAAGGGTGCCGCTCGCGCCTATATTCGGCCGATGTTCGAGACCATCGAGCGCGATCGCGCGATCATCGGCCGCGCTGGCGGCATCAAGCTTCACGGGCCGGAGGGCTTCGAGGGCATGCGCCGCGCGGGCCGCGCCGCCGCCGAGATCCTCGACGCGCTGGTCGCGCATGTCGTGGCGGGAGTCACGACCCAGGAGCTCGACGACATCGTCTATGCCGAGATGCGGGCCCGCGGCGCCGTCCCGGCGACCCTGGGCTATCGCGGCTACACGAAGAGCTGCTGCACCTCGATCAACCATGTCGTGTGCCACGGCATTCCCGGCGAGCGGGTGCTGAGGGACGGCGACATCGTCAACGTCGACGTCACTCCGATCCTCGACGGCTGGCATGGCGACACCAGCCGCATGTATCTCGTCGGCGACGTGCCGCTGAAGGCACGGCGGCTGGTCGACGTCACCTACGAATGCCTGATGCTCGGGATCGAGCAGGCGCGGCCGGGCAACCATCTCGGCGACATCGGCCACGCCATCCAGAGCCATGCCGAGAAACACCGCTACGGCGTGGTCCGCGACTTTTGCGGCCACGGCCTTGGACGGCAGTTCCACGATTCGCCCGAGGTCGTCCATATCGGCAAGCCGGGCGCCGGGCCGGAGCTCAGGCCGGGCATGTTCTTCACCATCGAGCCGATGATCAATCTCGGGCGTGCGGAATGCAAATTGCTCGACGACGGCTGGACCGCGGTGACCCGCGACCGCTCGCTGTCGGCGCAGTTCGAGCATTCGGTCGGGATCACCGAGACCGGCTGCGAGATCTTCACCGCCAGCCCCAAAGGTCTGCACAAGCCGCCATACGCCTGAGCGCGCACGAAAAAGCCGGCCGCCCCGAAGGTCGGCCGGCCTTCTGGTCGTCCCGCTTGCGCGGTCAGTAGGTGATGGTGACGTTGACGGTGTCGTTGTAGCCGCCGGCCGGCGCCGAGGATTGGCCGCCCGGCACCCGGCCGTAGACCGTGAAGCTCTGCGCGGCGCCGGAGCCGGTGTTGCCGATCGTGTAGGTCGAGCCCGTTCCGTCGCCCCAGACCTGGGAGCGGCCGGAATCCCTGTAGAGGGTGTAGTTCAGCGTGTTGCCGCTGTAGGTCATGCGGCGGGTTGCGAAGCTCGCGCCGCTGCCGCCGCCGATGTCCGCCGCGGCGGTCCAGCCGGTGCCGTTGGTGCAGGTGACGCTGACGCTGCCGCTGGCGTCGACCGGCGATGCGCTCAAAGTGTCGACGCTGCCGAAGGCGACCGGCGCCGCCGAAACGGTGCAGTTCGCGGTCACCGTCGCGCTGACGCCGATGGTGGTGGCCTGGGTGCCGGCCGAGGCCGGTGTGGCGAAGCCGGCGGCGCAGCAGCCGACCAGCATCGCGGTCCTCACGCGAGTCGAGTTGATCACTTGGTTCACTCCTGTGGTCTGGTCATCGGAAGGCTGTCTACGCCTGCTGGTTGCGGCCTCTACGGCATCGCTCGTTAAAGAATTGCTAGCGACGATCTGCGACAGGACGGGCGGCCGGCGGACGCGCAGGCCGAAGCGGGGCAGG
This sequence comes from Sphingomonadales bacterium, assembly GCA_034668525.1. Taxonomy (GTDB): domain Bacteria; phylum Pseudomonadota; class Alphaproteobacteria; order Sphingomonadales; family Sphingomonadaceae; genus Allosphingosinicella. Next base: position 1,054 of record JAXDPC010000007.1, on the reverse strand, counting down.
GATGGCGTCGAAGCGACTGAATCAGGGGATTTCCGGTGCACCGGATGTGGACGACTTCGCGCGCATCTTCGCCGGCGCGGGGACGGCGATCGGCAAGCTCGCGCCCGACGGCCGCTTCCTCCTCGTGAACCAGCCCTTCTGCGAGCTCACCGGCTACGACCGCAAGGCGCTCATCGCCGGCGCCTTCCAGCAGATCACCCATCCCGACGATCTCGAAGCCGACCTCGAAGCGGTCCAGGCGCTGCTGGCCGGAGAAGCGGAGCGCTATTCGCGGGACAAGCGCTACGTCCGCAAGAACGGCCGCGTCGTCTGGGTGCGGGTCACGGTGTCGCTGGTCCGCGATGCACGCGGCGAGCCCGACTTCTTCATCAAAGTCGCGCAGAATATCGATGCGCAGAAGATCGCCGAGCAGATCCTCGCCGCACGCGAAGCGCAGCTCAGGGCGATCGTCGAGACGGTGCCCGTCGGCCTGGTGATCGCCGAGCTGCCGACGGGGCGGATCGTCGGCGGCAATTCCTATCTCGAGCAGCTCCTGCGCCACCCCATGCTGAATTCGCGGGACATTGGCGACTATGACCAATGGGTCTCCTACCACGCCGACGGCAGCCGGGTGACCGGCGCCGAATATCCGCTCGCGCGGATGGCCCTGGAGCGGGAGGAGAATCCGTCGCTGGAGGTCAACTACCGGCGCGGCGACGGCACGTTCGCCTGGATCCGCATGGAGGGCCGGCCCGTCCGCGATTCGACCGGGGAGATCCGCGGCGGCGTCGTCGCGCTGGTCGATATCGACGAGGAGCGCAAGGCGCGCGACCGCGCCGCCGAACAGCTCGAATCGTTGCGCAGCCAGCTCATCCACGCCTCGCGGGTGAGCGCGATGGGGACGATGGCCTCGACCATCGCCCACGAGATCAACCAGCCGCTCGTCGCGGTGGCGAGCTGTCTGCGCGGCACGATCAACCGGCTGCGCAAGGGCGGCGAGGCGGCGGTCGAGGAGGCCGTCCGCTGGCTCGAGCGCGGCGAGCAGATCACCCTCCAGACCGGAGAGACGATCCAG
>JAXDPC010000006.1:0-16939 GCA_034668525.1 Sphingomonadales bacterium | reverse complement strand
TCATCACCGGCGGCGTGGTCTCCAGCCTCGGCAAGGGTTTGATGGCGGCCTCCCTGGCGGCCCTCCTCCAGGCGCGCGGCTACAAGGTCCGCATCCGCAAGTTCGATCCCTATCTGAACGTCGATCCCGGCACGATGTCGCCCTATCAACACGGCGAGGTCTACGTCACCGACGACGGCGCCGAGACCGACCTCGACCTCGGCCATTACGAGCGCTTCACCGGAGTCCCCGCCCGCCAGAGCGACAACGTGACCTCCGGGCGCATCTATCGCGACATCATCATGAAGGAGCGCCGCGGCGACTATCTCGGCGCCACCGTCCAGGTCATCCCGCACGTCACCAACGAGATCAAGGAATTCGCCCAGAAGGACATAGACGGCCTCGATTTCGTCATCTGCGAGATCGGCGGCACCGTCGGCGACATCGAATCGCTTCCGTTCATCGAGGCGATCCGCCAGCTCAGGAACGACCTCGCCTTCGACGCGAGCGGCCGCAAGCGCACCGTCTTCATCCACACCACTTTGGTGCCCTACATCGCCGCCGCCGGCGAGCTGAAGACCAAGCCGACCCAGCACAGCGTCCGCGACCTCACCAGCCTCGGCATCCAGCCCGACGTCCTGCTCTGCCGCGTCGACCGCCCGCTGCCCGAGAGCGAGCGCCGCAAGATCGCCTTGTTCTGCAACGTCCGCCAGGAAGCGGTCATCCCGGCGCTCGACGCCAGCAGCATCTACGCCGTGCCGCTCCAATATCATGGCGAGGGGCTCGACGCCGAGGTGCTGCGCGCCTTCGGCATCGAGGACGCGCCCGCGCCGGCGCTCGAGCGGTGGGACGACATCCTCGACCGCCTGCTCAATCCGCAGGGCGAGGTGACGGTCGGCGTCGTCGGCAAATATGTCGGCCTGCAGGACGCCTACAAGAGCCTGACCGAGGCGCTCGTCCACGGCGGCCTCGCCAACCGCGTCAAGGTCAACATCAGATGGCTCGACGCGGAATTGTTCGAGCATCCCGAGGCCGATCTCCCCGCCGAGCTCGAGCCCCTCCACGCCATCCTCGTCCCCGGCGGCTTCGGCGAGCGCGGCAGCGAGGGCAAGATCGCCTCGGTCCAGTTCGCCCGCGAGCGCGGCGTTCCCTTCTTCGGCATCTGCCTCGGCATGCAGATGGCCTGCATCGAAGGCGCGAGGAACACCGCGGGCCTCGCCGGCGCGAGCAGCACCGAATTCGGCGAGGCCCGGGAGCCGGTGGTCGGCCTCATCACCGAATGGATGAGCGCGGAAGGGCTCCGCCAGCGCCGCGAGGCGAACGGCGACATGGGCGGCACCATGCGGCTCGGCGCCTACGAAGCAATGCTGTCGGGCAACAGCCACGTCGCCGCCATCTACGGCGCGGCGCAAATCTCGGAGCGCCACCGCCACCGCTACGAAGTCAACGTCCACTATCGCGACGCGCTCGAGCGGGGCGGGCTGGTGTTCAGCGGCATGAGCCCGGACGGGGCGCTGCCGGAGATCGTCGAGCGGCCGGACCATCCCTGGTTCGTCGGCGTCCAGTTCCACCCGGAGCTGAAATCGACGCCGTTCGAGCCGCACCCCCTCTTCGCGAGCTTCATCGAGGCGGCGGTGAAGCAGTCGCGGCTGGTGTAGCGGACCTTCCCCCGGTTCGACGCAACGGGCACTTCGTCCGCGCACGCGCGCAAGGACTCGATGCGCGCGGCGTGATATGCTCGCACCCGTCAGGGCATGGGGGTGCGGGATGCTGACGCGACGCGACTTCGGTTTCGGGCTGGCCTCGGCGGCGTTCGGAGGCCTGGCGCTCAGCGGCTGCGCGAAGCTGAGCGACTATGCGGCGCGCCTGCCCGCCTTGCGGGTGGACGGCATGCGAACGCTTCCCGATCAGCCGCGTCTCGTGCGCGATACGCTCCCCGGCCTGCTCGACTTGAGAGAGGGTCTCGAAGTCTCGATCGTCTCCTCGCGCGCCGGCGAGCTCGGCGGATCCGGCACGATGACCGACGAGCGCAGGATCCCGGACAAGGCGGACGGGATGGGCTCGTTCCGCCTCGGCGCCGACCCGGACCGGGTCGTGCTCGTGCGCAATCACGAGCTCGAGGCGAGAGACAGATTGAAGGGGGCCTTCCCCGGCGGCGTGCCGCCGGAGGTGACGGCCTATCGTCCGCATGGCGGCGAGGCGACGCCGGGCGGCACCAGCAATATCCTCTACAATTGCCGTACCGGCGAGGTCGAGCGCGAGACCCTGACCCTCGTCGGAACCCTCCAAAACTGTGCCGGAGGGGTCACGCCGTGGGGGACCTGGCTGACCTGCGAGGAGAATGTCAGCGCCGGCCACGGCTATGTCTTCGAGGTCCCCGCGCTCCAGCAAGGCCTGGAGCCGCTCGACGGGGCCGGACCGCCCGTGCCGCTGACGGCAATGGGCCGCTTCAACCATGAGGCCGCCGCCGTCGATCCGCGCACCGGGTTCGTCTATCTCACCGAGGATCGCCGCGACGGATTGTTCTACCGCTTCCTGCCGGGAACGCCCGGCCGGCTGCGCGACGGCGGGACGCTGCAGGCGCTCGCCTTCGCCGACGGCTTCGAGGCGGATGCGCGCAATTGGACGAGCAATGTCTGGACGAGGGAAAGCGGGCCCCGGCGCGTGAGATGGGTCACGCTCGACGCCATGGACTCGCAACAAGACGATTTGAGGAAGCGCGGCCATCGCTGCGGCGCGGTCCGCTTCGCCTGCGGCGAGGGCATACACTTCGGGGACGGCGAGATTTTCTTCTGCTGCACCAGCGGCGGTCCGATCCGCAGCGGGCAGATCATGCGCTACCGGCCGCCGCCCGACGAGGCCGGGCGCGCCGATCCGGATGTCGGAGAGCCGGGCTTGCTCGACATCTTCCTCGAAGTGACGGACCCGGGCGTCCTCAACTATTGCGACAATCTCGCGGTGGCGCCCAACGGCCATCTGATCGCATGCGAGGACACCTATGTGGCCGGGGAAGACGGCTTCTATCTCGCCCGGCCGGTCGCCGAGGCGCTCGGGGCGGCCCCCTCCTGCTATTTGCGCGGCATAACGCCGGCCGGCCAGGTCTACGACATTGCCCGCCTGCGCGGGGCGACCGAGCTGGCGGGCGTCTGCTTCTCTCCCGACGGCTCCTGTCTCTTCGTCAATCACTACAGCCCGGCGACGACGCTCGCCATCCGCGCGCGCGACGGCGGGGAGGCGCCCTGGCTGCCGAGGAATCCGCGCTGGCGGCTCTATGACGCGTCGGGAGCCGACTGGTTCGGTCGTGGGCCAGGGCCCGGGCCGTCCGCGGCGGCTTCCCAATGCTCCCGGCCGCCCCGCGGAGGCCGGTGACAGTCACCTGACCGTCACGGCGGCATCCGGCGGGGCGGGCGGGACAATCGCGATCGCGCCCTTCGAGGCACCTTGCCCCCTCACAGGCTCGGCGGCACCAGCTTGCAATTGCCGTCCTCCTCCGTGATCGTGACCACGGGCGGCTGCGGATAATAAGAGGAGACCAGGACGCAGGCCTTGCGCACGCCCGGCCAGCTGTCGCCGAAGGTCGCGTTGTCGGCGGTCAAAGAGAGCGCCTGGTCCGATCCGCAGAAGGCGCCGGCCTTGTCGGTGACGTCCTGCGGCCCGTAGCTCGCGCCCCACAGGGTGAGGAAGCCCGGGCTGCGCGTCTCGGGCGACGGATTGCCGAGCGAGGCGGCATGGTCCGCCGCGCCGACCGCCAGCCTTTCCCCCTCCCGCGCCACCTTGACGACGGGCGCGCCGTCCGAGCCGTAGCGGCAGACCAATGTCAGCGTCTTGGGGATGCCCGGCCAGCTGTCGCCGAAGGTCGCATTGTCGGCCGCGACGGCGAGCGTATTGGGGTCCGCGTTCCGGTCGACCGCCGCCGCCACCGCGCCGGTCACGTCGGCCTTGCCGTAGGCGGCGCCAAGGATCTGGAGGTCGTCGCCCGGCATGGTCGCGCTCGCCGCGCTTTCGATCACGATGTCGGTGTCGAGCCCGCCGCCGCCGCCATAGGAGGAGACGATGACGCAGGTCTTGCGGACGCCCGGCCAGCTGTCGCCGAAGGTCGCGTTGTCGGCGGTGAAGCCGAGCGTCTGGTCGCCGCCGACGCGGGCGCGCAGCGCGGCGGTGACGTCGGCCGGCCCGTAGCTCGCCCCCCAGATGGTGAGCTTGTCGCCGCTCCTGGGCGGCGTGTCGGAAGCCCCCGCGCGCGAGGCGTCATACTCGGCCTGGCCGAGCGTCAGCGTCTCGTTCTCCCTCACCGCCTTGGTCACCGGCGCCCCGTCGGGCCCGTAGCGGCAGACCAATGTCAGCGTCTTGGCAAAGCCCGGCCAGCTGTCCCCGAAGGTCGCATTGTCCGCCCGGATCGAAAGCGTGTTCGGGCTCGCCCCCTGGTCGACGGCCGCGCGCACCTTCGCCGCCACGTCCGCCAGCCCGTAGGCCGCCCCGAGAATCTCCAGCTGCTCGTTCAGAATCGGCATCGATGTCCCCCTCCTGTCGCCGTGCCCCGAATCGGAAGGGGCCGCGAACCCTCCTCGCTACCCGATCGTTCCCCCGGGGTCACGGGCAGGGCAGCGCGCGCATCAACTCCGCCCCGGAACGGGGACGGGAACCGCACGAAGTGCGGTGGAGGGGCCGGCCGCAAAGCGGCCGGTGGTTCGAAGGACTTGCCGCTGGCGCCCGATCGAGCGGAGTCGAGAGCGGACGCCCCGAACGTCCTGAGCCCGTCCCAAGCGCAGCGAATCGCGGAGTCGAAGGACCTTCACCCGCTGTTTTGCGAGCTTCATCGAAGCCGCAGTGAGGCAGAGTCGTTTGGCATAGCGCTGATTCGCTGACCATGATGGACAATGGGACTTACGCGGCCGCTTGTGTCTCTACCGCCGTGGAAAAGTGCGGAAGGAGCATGGATGACCAGGTCTCGAGCCGGTCAGCACCGAGCTGGAGCTCTCCCAACGAGCAAAGAGAGACGTCGCCTATCGTGTCCTCAACGAGGTCGGACGGAGGTGTGCGTAAGTGCCATACGGCGGCTACGCCGATGTGGACGCGCCCAACCTCCGTGTTGTCGTCAGTTATTACTCCAATCCACTCGCGCCGGCCAGCGTCTACTTCACCGAGTTCCTCTCGAAGTTCGCGAAGGGTTGCTTCCCAGATAGTGGCTTCAAGATCTACGCTTTCGCCGGCACACCGAACGTCTGGGATATCGATGTGACCCCCCAAGCCGATGGAGTGGCAGCCATGAAGTCTAGCTTCGCCTCCCGCAGGCGTTCTTGTATAGCGAACGAATTCATCGCCATAGCGCAGTACGACATAGGGGATGATTTGTCGGTATGAGGGATCTTGCTCCAGCGTTTCTCGTGGTCCCAGCCAGAGGCCAGCAGTGTGAAAGGCACTTATGGCCTCGGCAGCCCCTGCGGCGTGGAAGCCGGTACCTCGAAAATGCTCTGACAGCCCCGCCGCACCTACGGCGAGGATCATTCTCTTCGGCTGCATTCATTCCCCCAAAGGTGCCTTTGGCACATGCGGTCTCGACGTACATAGCCAAGCCGCGCCGAACTTCTCACCTCCAATCTACTGCCGCCCCAGATTCTTGGGGATAACGCTGGGAGCATCCTGTGGGCTCTCCCGAGGAGCTACTATCGGGTCCCTAGTGCTCGATGGACTCAATCTACGACGAACAAATCACTCCCGAGCAGATACTGAAGGTGGCCTTGCAAACCTGCATTGAAGCCGCGCGATACAAAGTTTTCGTTGCGCAGGATGTTGAGTCGGCGCGCTTCCCCGCCGCGCAGCTGGGCTTCGAGATGTCGCACTTCTTCGGTTGCTGTACCAAGTGTAACCCACTCGATTGATTGGCCCGCACAAATCTCGGCAAATTCTGCAACGCGACCACTTGGTACGGTGGCGGCCACCGACCAGTCTCCCCAGGCGAAATAGATGTTCCACACATTGTAGCCGGTGGCCTCGGCAGCCCCTTTTACCAGGTCGCTGAGCATTGACTCCTCGAGTGCAAGCCGAAAGCCGCATGACGATGCCCGAGCCAGGTTATCGATTGCTCCTATGAGGCCGTCAGACGTATCCGAAGCTGCAGTAATAAGTGCCTTTTCGACCAAGGTGCGCATCTCTCTGATCCGCGGCGTTGGAAAGCGCAAGGTTGCTTCCGCGGCGGGCAGGAGCCTGCCTTTTTCGATGATGTCTGCCCTTCCGGCCGCAGCCAAAAGGTACGTGGCCATCAACTCTCCAGCTGGACCGATGAGAACTAAATGGTCGGACGGTCCAGCTCCACCACGGCCAACGCGTGTGCCTGTCGGTATCGTACCAGCACCAAAGACCCGCATAGCTAAGCTTGGACCATGCCTCACGTCGCCCCCGCCATTTGCGAACCCATGTTTTGCACATGCGCCAAAAAATCCCCGCAAGTAGGCGCGGAAATCACCAACGGTTAGGGATGGAGGAGCGTCGATACAGTTTGTTAGGAAGAGAGGCTTTGCTCCGGTTGTAGCAATATCACTTGCCGTGGTTACGACGGCGAGCCAGCCGGCAGCCTCCAAATCACCATCGTATCCGGCAAGATTGTGGAGCAGTGGTTTTGGGCCGACATCGGCCGTTACCGCGAGGACATTCGAACCCGGATCAATGTATGCACAATCGTCCCCCGCCGTGTTTCCTAAGCCGTATTCCTCGGCGAGCGGAAGCACCACTTCCTCTATGAGCCGGAGTTCACCTATCTCCGCGAGAGTCAGGTGACTATTATCCATGAACTGGCCCTTCTATGGCTTCAGCTGCGGCCAGCACTGTGGCCACGAGCGCGGATTGATTACGGGCGGAATCTAGATGGACCAAAAGGCCGTATGCGACGATAAACAAAGGTATGAGGTATTCGGAATCCCAGTCCTGCACCGCGCCCTTGCTTTCCGCAGCTGACCACACCGTGCCCTTGATCAGTTCGGCGCGGGGACGAAGGACATCGCTGAGAGTCGTCATATCATCAGTGGGGCGAAGGAGTTTGGCGATCTGGAGTATCTCGGTGCGGCTTATTTGAGACGGTAGAGTTAAGGCACGAATATTTATGTCTAATAGCACATAGTCCACGACAATATGGAGAGAGGTTCGAGACCATCCGAAGTCGATTATCTGCACCGAGTCACCGCGGCCCAATACGATGTTCTTTGGATGAAGGTCTCCGTGTACCGGTCCATATGCACCTTCAAATGTACTGCTTGACTTCATGAGCTTTGAAATCAGCCCCACGGGATTTGGCCACGTTTGCTGAAACGCAGTCACAACTCGACCGCTTCCAAATAACTGAGCTGGCAAAAACGCTCTCGTGCCTTTAGACTTTCTAACCATCTTTGTGTCACGTAGATACCAGTCATACGATTTTGCATAGGATTGATTGAGACGGCGGTAAGCTGGGTGGTTCGCGCGGTGAAGACGATGGATCGTATCCAGTGCATTAGAAATATAAGTCTGTAAGCGTGACCAGTCTGGCCCCGAGCCGGCTAATAACTCATCCTTGTCATTGAGGATCGACCAAAGATCACGAAGCCTTATTCCCTGTCGGCCATCAACCGGTTCAAAGTCGGATTGAAACGGCGCGATTAGGATCCAGTGTTTAGTATCCACTTTGTCTAGTCGATGGGGGATCGCAAAGTTTCTATCTACATCCGCGGGCAACGTGGGCCATTTCCGCTTAATGGTGAACTCTGCTGCTAATTCGCCTGCCTCGCCGATCTTCACGATTACTGGTGGCGAAGGGTCATGTTGAGGCGTGCCCAGCGGATCACCACGGTGTGCAAAATACGCCACGAAAACCAACGCGCGGCTAGCGCCGGCTGGTGCGCCGATCCGGTCTAGTGGCAGAACGATTAGATCGATGTCCGACGGTGCAAAGGCTTCTTTCTTTCGCGCGTCATATGCCGCCGGCCAAGCCCGCTTCATGTCGGTCTCGTAGTAACGCTGCAGTGCCATCCTCAGCGCGACCTCGCAGGACTCGCTCATGAGTTCGGGCTTGTAGCCGAAGGTCGGTTGCAGACTCACGCCGTGTCGCTGCCTCTGTAGATAGGGCTAAGGAGGTGGTTGAGGTCCGCCTTCGAACCAATGAACCAAAATCCGTCGGCTGCAGCGAGTACGGCTGACTCGAGCTCCTGCCAGGGCCGCTTCATCTCAGGTGGCTCGCACTCACGGGAGTCATCAAACAGGCTGACCATCCCGCCGTCAAAGGAAGTAACCCTCAAGAGGTGCAAGGCGTCCGACGCGCCTGGGCTACGGTCGAAAGCCGACCACTTCACACCTGCGGCGCTAGCGACTCGGCTCTCTAAGGCCGCACGCAAGATATCTTCGTATAATGCGAACGGAATTTCGTTAAATCGGACGTGACGAAAACTCAGCGGCGATCCTAGCGCCTTCAGGAGCTCAGGTACGGCCTTGCTCGCACCCGACGCTGTCATCCCCCTCACGCTGTCATCGCTGGTGACCGGAAGGCCGAGCGGGTTTTCGTCGTTGGGCCCCACGTGCACACCCAATAGACTTGGAAGCACCGAGGGGGTTTCGACGCTGACTCCAAAGCCGGCCAATGCAGCATGGACATAGGCGGGCACACAACAGTGCGGCGGCCACTTTCTGCGATCGCTCGGCGGGACGGCAGACTCAGCCTGCATCAGACTGCTGCACGGTCGGAGTCTCCGACTCCCACTCCTCAAACAACGCGGGTTCCCGGAGGGGATCGGCACCCTCATAGATGCTGCGGGCTCGGGGAGCCGAGCCCGTGTAGCCTTCCACGCGTCCAATCCGCAGATGTGCGATTGGCATACCTGCTATCAGCTCTATCGGGGATTCGTTCAAATTAGAGATTTCTAGAGTCAAGTTGGTTGGAGCCCTTTGGCCAAAGCCTGGATTCACAAAGTCCGCCCCTCCTGTTAGGGTCAGGCCAAAACGGGCAATATGTGAGAGTGGTGAAACCACTCCAAAAAGAATTGGGCAAAATGCAATTCGCTCGGCCGTACACCCCAAAAGAAACTTGCCGGGCAGCAATAAGAAGGACTCTGACTCCTGTGGCTCTTCAAGATGATTTCGCGCCGCCCGGGCGGACCAAGGCCGCAACGGCTGTTCGAGGGCACGCCAGCTCCGGAATCGGGCGCCAAGCGAGAGAACGTAGCTCGCTGGCTTTAGGCGCTCCGCGTTGAACGGAGAGATGCAAAGCCGCTCGTTTGCAACCTCACCGCGGATCGCCTGGGCGCTCAGGAACATGGCCGCCTCCGAATAGAGAAAGGGTTGCAAGTAGTTCGGGCTCTGCATCCTGCACCAAACGCCAATCCCAAGGTACTGCCGTATGAAAACGCTTTGCCAGCGCTCGGCGGAAGAACTGAGAAGGTGGTTGAAAGTCCAGTTGATCCACTTCTGAGTAAGCCACTTCGGTATTTCTGCCAAAGAGTAGATATTGTTCACTTGAAGAAAGCGCTGCCAGCGCCCCCTCAAGACTGTTGGAGATGCGGGCTCGCTCGCCAAGGAAGAGCCTCGGTGTGACGGGAGCAGGCAGTGGCATGACGTGAATATGGGCGTGATAGATACCGCAGGAGCCGCCCGTACAGCTCAAGGCGCCGTGCTCAAAGAATACCGGAGACCCGTAGGGACGGACCGTTTCGACAACGCGAGCCAACAAGCAGCCTAGCTCAGGACGGAGGTGAGGTGCAACGCGAGCGCTTGTTTCGACGTGCTCTTTCGGAATGATCAGCATGCTCCCTGAGAACAGCTGCCCAAGGGTTGGTAAGGCCGCGAAGTGACATGTCTCGATCACAATGCGAGTGTCCGCGACTCCTGCATAAAGCGCATGGAAGCGCGTGCCGGGACTCCCTTCAAGTTCGCGGCAGAAATCACAATCCGTCATCCGGATTTTCCCCTCATAGTCGGGCGGTCACATGGCATATCGGCCATAGTGGGCTGGACTGCAATGCGCTCATGACCCTCGCGCGCCCGTTCGGTCGGTCGTAAGCCTTGGTGGTCCATAATGGCATAATAAGCGAGCCGCTCGATGTCGCCCGCCCGCGCCGCCTCTCGGATGCGCCAGAGCGTTCACCAGGGCGGGCCCCAGTACCACCCGCCAGAGCGATCAACGCCGCAGCAAGCGCGAGCACAACCCGTCTCCGCCTCCATCCGCCGCCCCGTGCACGGCCGATCGCTCCTCCTTCGGCCGGTCAAGCTACCAGTTGAACGGACGGCTTCCAATGTAGGGTTTCGCATGCCATCGTTCGCAGGATGTTCCAGCGACTCGCCCACGCTCTCGTGACCCTGATCCGCGTGCTCCGCCGGCTGGCCGCCGGCAGCGCGATTCCGTGTCCGTCGTGGCGTGTCCTCGCAGCCTTGGGGAGGACGCCCTCCCCCTCGACGTACCGCGAGGAACGTCAACTTCCGCCGCAGATGGCGGCTGCGAGGCTGTCAGGATCATCGGCGTCCGCACGCAATGGCAGGCGCAAGCTTCGCAAGCTTGGTCAATCTGCCTCCCCCGCCCCGCCGTTTGAGCCTCGACCTGCAACCGCAAAGCCCCGGTCTTGCGCGGTCCCTTCTAGTGACCGGCCCGGAAGGAATGACAGCCCTCCAAACTGTCAACTTGGAAGAGTGGGGCGAAAACCAATGGCGAGCTTCCACATCTTCCACTTCGTCCACTTCGTCCACTTCATCCGCCGTCCGCTGCCGGCTACCGCCCGGATCGCGCCAACGCGTCCATTTTGCCGAAGGTTCGGCGCCGGACTTTTCGCTCCTTGGGACCCGAACCTTCGAACCTTCCGTGCGGAGTTCGGCACCGTTGCACAGGAGGGAGACAAACTGATTTTGGCGTGACCTTTGTGACCTTAGCCGAGGCGCCGGGGGGGCCGCTCCAACCCCGCGCCGCCGGCCGCTGCCGGCCTATTCCGTCTGCGCCAGCAGCTCGTTCACCCGCCGCTCCGCGTCGGCCAGCGCCTGCCGCGTCGATTTCTGGCCGTTGAAGGCGGCGGCGACCTCCTCGCCCACGAGCCCTTCGATCGCGTTCTGGCGCTGGACGCCGCCGGGCAGGGGCCGGCCGGTGGCGGCGATCGGGGCGATGTTGGCGCGGTGCGGCAGCGCCCGGAAGGCCGGGCTGTCGACCACCGCCTGGAAAGCGGGGAGGTGGCCGGTGCGCGCCCAGTCGAAATTATGCTCGGCGATGAAGCGGAAGAAGCGGCCGATCGCGCGGCGCTGGGCGGGCGTCCGCTCGCGCCGGGGGACGACCCAGGCATGACCGCTGACATAGCTCACCGCCGCGCCCCACAGCCGCGGATAGGGGTAGACGGTGTAGCTGTGGTAGAGCGGGCGGCCGGGCGTGTTCGCTTCGGCCTCGAACTGGCCGATCATCCAGGTGCCGGTCGGGTAGATGCCGCCCTCGCCGGAGACGAAGCTGCCGATCGCGGCCGGCGTGTCCTGGTTGCGGGTGCTCGTCCCCGACGCGGTGAGGGCGCGGAAGAAGTCGACGATCCGCTCCGCCTCCGGAGTCCGCAGCCGGATCGTCCGCGGGGTCGGGAAGATCGCCGCGCCCTGGGCGAGGAGGTAGGTGTAGAGGTTGCGCGCGGCATAGGCGTTGTCGCCGACCAGGCTCTGGATGATGTAGGGCTTGCCGGTGCGCTCCGTGAACTGGCGCGCCTGGGCGAGCATCTCCTCGGGGGAGGTGGGCAGGACCGGCTCGCCGTTGCGCATCAGCCCGGCCAAGGCGAACAGCCTGGTGTTGATGTGGAACAGGCCGCCATGGCTGTCGAAGGGAAGGCCGTAGAGGCGCGTCCCGATCGTCACCGCGCTCCGGCTCGCCTCGGTCAGCGCGGTCGGCGAAAGTCCCGCTTCGGCGAGATAGGGCTCGATCGGCTCCAGCAGGCCCTCGGCGGCATAGTCCGGGATCACGCCGGTGTGCATGGTGACGAGATCGGGCGGATCCCGGGCGGCCATCTGCGCCGAGAGCTGGGGGTAGCCGGGCCAGGCGACGACGTTGCTGTCGACGTGGATGTCGGGATTGTCGGCGTTGAACCGGTTGATCATCGTCGTGATGATCCCGCATTCGCCTTCGACCCTGGAGACGTCGGTGGCGGCGCCATATTGGGCGCCGCATTCGCCGAAGAAGCGCTGGAGGTAGATTTCGGCGCGGTCGTCCCGCGCGCCGTCGCCGCCGCAGCTCGCGGCGAGGAGCAGCGCCAGTGACAGGCAAAGGCGCCTCACTTCACCGCGGTCCCGGCCATGGCGCGCACGATCTGCTTCTGGAACAATATGTAGACGATGAAGATCGGGATCGAGGCGAACACCGCCTGGGCCATCAGGAAGCCGAGGCCGCTGGTCTGGGCGTAGTTCATCTGCGCCGAGGCGAGGCCGACGGTCAGCGTGTACATGTCGCTGCGGGTCGCCGAGATGAGCGGCCACCAATAGCTGTTCCAGGTGCCGAGGAAGGTGAACACGCCGAGCGTCGCCTGGGCGGGCAGGGTCAAGGGCAGCAGCACCTTGCGGAACAAGGTCAGCCGCGAGGCGCCGTCGAGCATCGCCGCTTCGTCCAGCTCCCTGGGGATGGCGCGGAAATATTGGGTCATGAAGAAGACGCCGAACGGGCCGGCGAGGCCCGGCAGGATCAGGCCCGGATAGCTGTTGTGCAGCTGCAGCTGCGCGAAGAGCTGGTGCTGGGGCAGGATCACCGCCTGCTCCGGGATGGCGAGGCCGAGCAGGACGAAGATGAACAGCGTCCGGCGGAACGGGAATTCGAGGCGGGCGAAGCCGTAGCCGGCGAGGCTGCAGAGCGCGAGGACTCCGATCGTGGTCCCGACCGAGACGATGAGGCTGTTGAGCAGCCAGCGGAACACCTGGTTGCCGTGCAGGATCGAGGCGTAATTCTCGATCGTGTAGGGCGGCGACAGAGCGGCGCCGCTGTTGCCGATCAGCGCCGCGTTCGCCTTGAGCGACAGGAGCAGGGTCCAGACCAAAGGCGCCAGCATGACGAGGGCGGCGAGCAGGATCGCGACCCAAATCAGCGGGGACCGGCGCGTGCGGCCGGTTGATTCAGCGGCCACCGTCGGCCTCCGATCCGCGCATGGTGGTGAGATATTGGGTGAGGGTGAGCATCACGATGAGCAGGAACAGGATCTCGGCCGCGGCGGTGGCGTAGCCCAGCTCCCAGCGGGCGAAGGCGGTCTCGAAGATGAACAGGACCATGGTGCGGGTCGAGCCGCCGGGGCCGCCGCCGGTGAGCAGTTGCGCCTGGCCGAAGATCTGGAGCTGCGCCGCCGTCTGCAGCATCACGACGAGGACGACCGTGCGCTTCAGCGCCGGCAGGGTCACGCGCCGCAGCGTCGTCCAGCGGCTCGCCCGGTCGAGCGCCGCGGCTTCGTAGACGTCGCCGGGGATCTGCTGGAGGCCGGCCAGGAACAGCATCATCGGCAGGCCGATCGACCACCAGATGGTGGTGATCGCCAGCGCCCAGAGCGACCAGGTGGGGTGGCTGAGGAACGGGATCGGCTCGGCCCCGATCGCCTGGGCGGTTTCGCCGAGCAGCCCGGCGTCCGGCGCCAGCACGAAGCGCCAGATCAGGGTGACGATGGTGACGGAGAGGACGGAGGAGGAGAAGAAGATGCCGCGGAAGATCGCCGCCCCGCGGGTCGCCCGGTTGAGCGCCAGCGCCAGCGCCAGGGAGAGGATCGTCAGGAGGGGGACGATCATGAGGGCGAGGATGAAGGTGGTGAGGATCGCGCGGAGGAAGGTGCCGTCGCCGAGCAGCCGGGCGTAATTGGCGAGGCCGACGAAGCGGCCGCCGCCGAACAGGTCGGCATGGTGGAAGCTCAGGACGATGCCGTTGACCAGAGGATAGATGAGCAGGAAGGTGTAGCAGAGCAGGAAGGGCGCGACGAACGCGAAGCCGCCGAGCCGCCCGCGCGCGGTCACGCCGCCGCCGCCTTGGCGTGACGGCCGGCGCCGACGTCCGCCCCGGCGTGACGGCCGGCGCCGACGTCCGCCCCGAACGGATGCGCCGCCGAACCGCCGGCGCGCAGCCCGGCGAGGCCGCCGATCCCGACCGCGCGGGCGTTCTCGTCCCGGGCCGTGAGCGGCGGCTGCCCGGCGAGCGCCGCACGGACGAGGGTGGGTCCGGTCACGCCGCCGGGGTCCCGGCGTGATGGCCGGCGCCGTCCGCCCCGAACAGATGCGCCGCCGATCCGTCGACGCGCAGCCCGACCCGGTCGCCGATCCTGACCGCGCTGGTGCCCGTGTCCTCCGCCGTGACCGGCTGCCCGCCGTCCAGCGTCGCATAGACCAAGGTGCGCTCGCCGAGCCGCTCGACCAGCTCCACCTTCGCGCTCGTCGTCGCCTCGCCCTCCGGCGCGACGCGCACGCTCTCCGGGCGAAGCCCGAGCTGCAGCACCCCGCCCTTCGGAAGCCCGGCCCGCGCCACAAGCGTCTCGACCTCGGCCCCGTCCGGCAGCCTGACCCGGGCGTAGCTGCCCTCGCCCTCGACCAGGTCGACCGGCGCCAGGTTCATCGCCGGCGAGCCGACGAAGCGGGCGACGAAAGTGTTGGCCGGCCGCGCATAGATCTCCATCGGCGGCCCGATCTGCTGGATGCGCCGGTCGTTCATGACGATGATCCGGTCGGCGAGCGTCATCGCCTCGGCCTGGTCGTGGGTGACCATGATCACCGCCGCGTCGACGCGCTGGCGCAATTGGGCGAGCTCGACCCGCGTGCGCATCCTGAGCGCCGCGTCGAGGTTGGACAAAGGCTCGTCGAGCAGGTACAGCCGGGGATGCTTGACGATCGCCCGGCCGATGGCGACGCGCTGGCGCTGGCCGCCCGACATCTGCCCCGGCTTCTTGTGGAGATGCGGCTCGATCTCGAGCACCCGCGCCGCCTCGGCGACCCGCGCCGCGATCTCCTCCTTGGGCACGCGCGCGTTCCTGAGGCCGAAGGCCATGTTCTCGAACACGCTCATGTGCGGATAGAGGGCGTAATGCTGGAACACCATGGCGACCCCGCGCTCGCCCGGCGGCAGGCCGTCGATCCGCCGCCCCTCGAGCCGGACCTCGCCGGAATCGGCGCTCTCGAGCCCGGCGATGATCCTGAGCAGGGTCGACTTGCCCGATCCCGACGGCCCGAGGAAGGCGACGAACTCGCGGGCCTCCATGGTCAGCGAGACGCCGTCGAGCACGAGCGTCTCGCCATAGGATTTGCGGACGTCGACAATCTCCAGGCTGGCCAAGGAATCCCCTCTTTTCTTTGGTGTTTGGACGAAGCTGCGGGCCGGCGTCAATGCCGCGGCGCGGGGTGCGGAGCGGCGGCGCGGCGGGTGCGCTCGGGCGGCGATCGTGGTAGAGACGGGAGGGGGCAGGCGAGACCGGGACATGTATCTGATCGGACTGGCGCTGCTGTTCGTAGGCGGCTTCTCGCTGTTGCTGATGGAGGCGACGCAGTCGGTCCCGGGCAACTGGCCCTGGTGGCCGGTTCACCGCGACGAAGACCCCGAGGCCTACCGGCGCTGGCGGCTCGCCTACGCGGCGATGGCCGGCCTCGGCGCGCTCGCCGTCCTGGCGGACGGGATCGCCATCGTCCTGCTGCGGCTGACTCATTAGGAGGCAGTCACGTGCCTCCCCCGATAACGGCCTGATGACAGTCACGTGACTGTCACCACGAACGTGCCCGTCACCGGGAACCCAGGTTAGTCGCCTTCACAACGCTCTGGACTTTCGTTCTGAGCAGTGTCAGGGTCCTTGCGGTCGCAGGTAGAAATTGATCTCACCAAGTCTGTGAGTATTATGCTTGTCATTGCAGAGAGGTTTCGATGGCTGACCTTCAGATGCTCAATTTTCCTAAGATTCCTGACAACACGTTCAGCGGGCCCGTCGAGGGGTCTGAAGACCTTGTTCGAAGCAATTCCAACACGAAGCTGAATTTGTTTTGGGACTTTGATCATGGCGACGGCAACGGGTGGGTTGCCGATCCAGATACCTTGCCGCATCCGGTACCGGGAGTATGGCAATCAGATCAAGTCAATTATTATGGGTCCAGACCTAACTATACACTTACCCTTCAGCGACACTGGTGGCGAAGGGACTATCGAGTGTTAAGAGAACAACAAAGGTTTTTGGGCGAGCTGCCGATAGATTATGGGATAAGTCAGACGGAAATGCAGACCTTTTCCTCGGAGCTGGGTGTGGACGTGGAAGGTATATCCGCCAAGGCGACCGAGCTATTTTCTGTTCCGATACGTGTAGCCGAAAGTGCTACTGCGACCGCCTTCATCGACGTATCGAACCAGACGGGCGATCGGACAGTCGTTGCGCTCTGGCAGCTGGTAGATAGAGTAGCCTGTCTAAATGGCCGCGGAGATTCGGTCTCGTGGCCGAGAGGCGACTTTGGATGCTATATCCATGATTGGAAAGCCAACGGCGCCCTAATGCTGCTTAGTGGCAGCCACGAAATCTTTACGGATTTTCTTTATACCAACCTGACAATATTCGATGCTACTACCAAGGAACTTAAGCACAACGAGCTACAAGCTGCCACCACCAAATGCCCCTAGTGAAGAACAGACCAAGCGCCCGGTGCGGGTGAGCTCCCAGCGCTTATTCATCCCGCGATTCGGGAACTCGGATTGGGGAGGGCGTGGGGGTGCCCCTGGGGTTGCCAGAGCTTCTTTCACCGGAAAAGGGAACAGACCGGTGACAGGCCGGTGACAGTCACGTGACTGTCAACGGGGCGTCATGGGCGGGAGAGGCGGCGGGCGTCTTCGGCGAGGGCGGCGAGAGCCGGCGGGGCATAGGTAAGGTCGGCCAGCTCGGCGGCGACGGCGGCCTCCAGCTTGGTCGCGAGGGCCGCGATATCGGGCGCAAGGTGACAGCCTTGCCTCGGCTCGCCTTTCAGATACCGAAAAGGAAGGGCGAGCGCAATAGCCGACCGAGAAAAAAAG
>JAXDPC010000005.1:0-7117 GCA_034668525.1 Sphingomonadales bacterium | reverse complement strand
CGACGAGGCGACGCTGGAGCGCGACCTGCCAACCGTCATCGCGCGCGTCCGGGCCGCCGGCCTCGCCCCGGTCTTCGTGCTCGACGAGCTCGACAAGCTCGACGATCCGCGGACCCGCATCCGGCTGATCATCAACCGGCTCAAGCACATCGTCACCGACCACGGCTTTTTCTGCTTCCTGACCGACCGCAATTATTTCGACCAGACCGAACAGCTGATCGAGGGCGGCGTCTACCCGGTGGAGCACACCTTCTTCAGCGAGCGACTGCTGGTTCTCTACGGCTCTTCCGAATTCCTGACCTTCCTCACCGACATCATCGCGATCGTGCCGCCCACGGCGGAAAATGAGGAGTTTGCGAGGCTTCTCCTCTCCTTCAACATCATCCACCATGCCAAGCGCAATTTCGCCGACCTGACCCGTGAGATTTCCCGCCTGGCCGGGGAGGACGGCAAGCTTCGGGTCACGGCTGAGCAGGTGCTGCTGCAACCCTCCTACCGTCTGGTCGCGGTCATGCAGCTTGCGGTCGACGAAATCCTTCGGCGGCCGGCCCTGACCGGCCGATTCGAAAGCGATCCCGGTTTCGCCCAGCTCGCGGTCGACGCGCTCTACATGGTTTCGCGCGAGTGGGAGAAGGGTTCGAAGGAAGTCGATCTCAGCACCGAGAAAGTGCGTCGCTGCCTGAACGAGCGGCTCGCGGGCGCCGCCGTCAGGGTCGATCCGAAACGGCCACGGCCTCCTCCTCCGAAGGTGAGCAATGCCGACCTCGACGTGCTCGTCGAGCAGGTCCACGCGCTGTGCGGCCTGCTCAGCAACCTCGAGTCTTTGCGCGCTGCCGTTCGCGACTGGTCGAACCTGCCGGGCTGCGCCAATCCGGAGACGGTGATCCCCGAGAGCCTGTCGGGGGGATTGCTCGAAAAGGCGCCAGGATCGGAGCCGGTTTGGAAATTCCTCTACGACAGCTCCGGCGCGCCGCGGAAATCCTCGGCCGAGATGGCGGCCGACGACAAGGCCGACGAACGCCGGCGGCTGCGCGCCTTCGCCGATCAGGCCTCGAAGCTCGTCGCCGCGGCCGGGCTGAGCATCGAGGATCTCGTGGCGGCGAAGGTCCTCCCGAAAAGCATCACCTGGACCCACGTCCTGCAGGCGGCGGTCGACGATGCCTCCGCGCCGGCCGCGACGGAGCCCGCCGCTTCGGCGCCGCTCCGCGAGTTCGAGAGCGTCTTTACCAATCGTCTGTCGGGCGTTCGGGATACCCTCCTGCTCGTCAGGATGTTCCGCGAGCGCGCAGGCTTGCCCCTGACCGATGCGCCCAAGGTGCTGGTCCGTCTCGGCCGCTACCTGAATTTCGAGGCCGCCGCCTCGCCGGGAAGCGCTGCTGCCCCGCTCGTTCCGCCGGGCCTCGAAATGCCCGTCGCTCCGGCCCTGGCGAGCCCCGAAGACATGGAGGCCCTCACCGATTGGCTGCTCGATTCCGGCGAGGCGGACGAGCCGGTGCCGATCACGCCGGCGCTGCAGACGAGCGCGTGGGACAAATGGCGCGATCGGCTGGAAACGCACTTCTCGGCGACGGCCGCTTCCTGGACGGTGACCGCGAACGACCTTCTCCTCGCCGCCGCCGACCGACCGCCGAGCAGTTGGCTGCGCGCCCCGCTCGACCAGATGAACATTGGCGATTGGAGCCTGCTGGCCCTGCGCTGCATCCAGGAATCCGCACCGACGCCCCCATGGGCCGCCCTTGCCGCCCTGCGCGCGCTCGGTTTCGGACAGTCGCTGCTTCAGCGGATGATGGGCAGGCTGCTCGCCAGCCCCGCCCTTCATACCTGGCCGCCGGCGGATATCGAGAGCAGCAGCCGCCTGGTCAGCACCTCAGTCGATCGCTCGGCCGGATTGCTCCACATCGCGGCAGGCCCCGGCGCGGTGCTGGACTCGCACCCCGGGCGATTACCGGTGCTTGGGGTGCAACTCGCCGACTGCGAGATCTATCGCAACGCGCTCGACGCCTTATATGATGTGAGCGCATACAGGGCCTTGACCTATGAACCCTTCTGAACCGCCGCCGCGAGGTTTGCCGACGGCGCTCAAGGCGGCGAGCCTGCCGAGGGTCGTGGTGAGCCGCAACCCGCCCATCTCGGGCGCGGAGGGGCGCATGATCCATGCCTTTGACGTCAGCACCGTCGAAAGGCTCATCGAAGTTTTCGAAATCAAGGAGCGCGAGCTCAACCTCTAGCGGCCCAGCGCGGCGATCATCTCGGCGATCGAGGTGAACTTCTCGCGCGGGCTGCCCTCCCGTGCCCGCCCGGTTTCGGCCGCTTCGATCCGCTGCCAGTCGCGGAAGGAGACGGGCTCGACCCCGCGGCTCGCGAGCAGCGCGTCGAGGCCGGGGCCGCCCGCCCTGCTCCCGCCGCCCATCCCGCCGAACGACGCGGCGATCGTATCGGCGACCGCATAGCCGTCGGGGCGGTTGGTGCCGATCGTGCCGGTCGGCCCGCGCCGCGCCCAGCCCACGCAATAGAGGCCGTCTGCGATCACGCCCTCGCGATTGGCGAAGCGGCCGAGATCCTCCTCATAGGGCACCTCCTCGACCTTGGGCGTCCGATAGCCGATGCAGCTCACGACGAGGCCCGCTTCGACGCCGTAGGTCTCGCCGGTGCCGACCGCCCGGCCGGATTCGTCGAGCCGCGTCTTCTCGACCAGCACGCGTTCGGCCTTGCCGTCGCCCTCGATCCGGAGGGGCTTGGCGAAGAAATCGAAATGGATGGTCTTGCGCTTCGGCGCGTCGAGATTGGCGAACTCGCGCAGGTGGGTGACCGACTTGCGCAGGCCCGGGTCGAGCGCGGCATCGTCGGCGAGGGGCGGGAAGTCGGCGAGGTCGACCTCGGGCCGCGCACCCTCGAGATGGCCGAGCTCGCCCAGTTCCTTGGGCGTCATCGCGATCTGGTGCGGGCCGCGGCGGCCGAGCAGGTGGATGTCGCGGATGGCGGCGTTGCCGAGCGCCTCGAAGGCGTGGGCGACGATGTCGGAGCCGACGAACTCGGCGGGGGTCTTGGCGAGGATGCGCGCGACGTCGAGCGCGACATTGCCGTTGCCGATCACGGCGGCCGAAGCGACGCCGAGCGGGGGATCGAGATCGGCGAATTCGGGATGGCCGTTGTACCAGCCGACGAAGGCCGCCGACCCGATCACCCCCCGCAAATCGTCGCCGGGGATGCCGAGCGGACGGTCGTTCGGCGCACCGGTGGCGAGGATGACGGCGTCGTAAAGGCCGCGCAGCTCGGCGATGGTCACGTCCTTGCCGACGCAGACATTGCCGACGAAGCGCACCCCGGGGGAGAGCGCCACTTTCTCGTAGCGCTTGGAGACGGCCTTGATCGACTGATGGTCCGGCGCCACCCCGAAGCGGATCAGGCCGTAGGGCACCGGCAGCCGGTCGATCATGTCGATGCGGACGCCGTCCTCGCCGAGCGCCTTCTGCAGCGCCTCCGCGCTGTAATAGCCGGCCGGCCCGGATCCGACGATCGCCACGTGCCGCATGTCCAAGCGCCTCCCGCTTCAGTGCGCGGGAACCTAGCGCCGCCCGCCCGCGAGGCAAGGGGCGGGTCTAAGGCTTCGGCGGGCTGGGGGCCTTTTCGAGCAACTCCGTCCCCTTGCGCCGCAGCATCGCCTCTATGGGCCTGGCGAGGAAGGAGAGGACGGCGGGCAGCAGCAGTTCCACCCTGAGGCTCGCTTCGAGGACGTCGATATGCGCCGAGACGTCCTGCCCCATGGCGGCGACCTTGAGGTTCAAGCGATTGCCCTGCCATTCGCTCTCGGCGGTGGCGCCGGCCGGCAGGTGATCGGTGATCCTGCCGACCCCGCGCGCGATCCGGCGCTGGGCTTCCTCGGCGCCGAGGCGGTGCGGCAGGTCGACGACGAGAGGCTGTGCCATCCGCTCTGCCTAGCGGCTCGGAAGGGGGCCGCACAAGTCGCCTCGGCCGGCCCGCGGCATGGCTAATTCTCCGTTAGCTATAAGTCCTTACGCGCCTTCAACCGCGTTCGGCCTACTCGCCTCGCCTTGGCTTGAGGGAATGTCCGAATGTCAGCCTTTGGTGCACTGAAGCGCATCCTCTCGTCGGGGCGGAGCGGCGAGCGCAAGGCCCGCCCCGGCGGCTTCCTGACGCGCCTCGCGCGCAACCAGGCCGGCAACGCCATGGTGATCATGGCGATCGCCATCTTCCCCCTCGCCGGCCTCGTCGGCGGCGCCCTGGACATGAGCCGCATCTACCTCGTCAAGACCCGCCTCCAGCAGGCCTGCGACGCCGGCGCCCTCGCCGGCCGGCGCACGATGGGCGCCGGGCAGTGGAACGCCAACAGCAACGCCGCCAACGCCGCGGCTCAGCGCTTCTTCGACAACAATTTCGAGAACAATGCCTACGGCACCAGCAGCCTGACCCGGACCTTCAGCGAAGCGGCGGGCCGCGTGACCGGCGTCGCGAGCGTCACGGTGCCCATGACGCTGATGAGGATCTTCGGCACCACCCAGCACCTCGTGTCGGTCGCCTGCGACGCCGAGATGCGGCTGCCGAACACCGACGTGATGTTCGTCCTCGATACGACCGGTTCGATGGCCGAGACGCTTCCGGGCGATTCCAGCTCGAAGATCACGGCGCTGCGCTTCGCCGTGAAATGCTTCTACGAGACGGTCGCGCGGCTGAACACGAACGCCGATTGTACGCCCGGCACGCCGGGTCCGACGGGCGGCACGGGCAGTCAAACCCAGATCCGCTTCGGCTTCGTTCCGTACGCCACGAACGTAAATGTCGGACGGCTGCTGCAGAATGGATGGCTGGCAGACACGTGGCAGTATCAGACGCGCGTTCCGCGCACGACCGCCGTCCAAAGCTGGTCGTCAGGGCCCGACGTCGATCCCACCAGTTGGTCGGCTTGGTCGGCCAGGCCGGCGAGCTACAATAACGCAAGCGGATATGGAACCTTCTCGCTCGTTTCCGCGAACGTCACCGTGAACGGCACCACCTACAACAGGCGTCGAACCACCGTGACGACGTCGGCCAATTGCACGGCCCAGAACAATCTGGCTGGCAGCAGCTCCACCTTGGTGGCCAGTGAGGAGACGGACGGCACGGTCGGGTCGCCATCCTATGGTTCCTACACCCCGGCGGCCCCTGTCTACGGTACGCATTCGCAGCAGACGCGCACCGGGACCCGGACCCAGACTCAAACGATGCGCGGCTATCGCTACCGCTGGTTCGACCCCTCCGGCTCCGCGGATCCGCTCGGCTGCTACCTCGAAAGGAGCGGCACCTCGACCTACGACCGGACGAGCACCGGCACGGGCACGCGCGCCATCACCTGGACCCAGTATCAGCAGTTCAATGGCTGGAGGTATCAGCTGGCATCCCAGAACACGAGCGGGCTGAAGGCGGGTGGATCCAGCTGGAACGGGTCGGTTTCGCTCCCGCTCTCGACCACGACGGTCAGCAATGTCCATCTCTCCGGCTCCTCGTCCGCCACGACTCTCACGATTCCGGCGAATACGAATGTGGCGTGGAACGGCTGCATCGAGGAGCGCCAGACGGCGCGTGCCTCCAGCTACACGGCCGGATTCAACGGTCCGCCCGTGCAGGCGCCCAGCCCCGGCACAGCCCTGGACCTGGACATTGACTCGGTCCCGAGCACGGGAACCTCCGGCTCCCTTTGGGGACCGTCCCTGCCCGGCGCAGTATATCTGCGCGGGGAGTGGCTGGACAGCAATACCTATATCCAGGGTACGCCCAATTACAACGCAACGGTCGACCATAACGGCGACTACTGGCGCGCGGATCAAACTGCATACCAGAATACGTGGGCCGAGTTCACGCCCGCCGCCTGCGGGTCGGAAGCCCGAAAGCTCCGGACCTGGTCCACAAGCGCCGACGTCACCCTTTTCCAGAACTACGTGGACGCTCTGACCCCCGTCGGGAACACGCATCACGATATCGGCCTGCTCTGGGGCGCCCGGTTCATGTCGCCGACGGGCATTTTCGCTTCGGAGAATGCGACGACTCCGCAAGGCGGCGAGATCGAACGCCACATGATCTTCATGACGGACGGCCAGACCTGCACCAATCCGAGTAGCTACGCCGCTTATGGTCTCGCCTCCTGGGACCGCAGGCAGACCTCCGCTTCGTCGGTGCCCACTGCCGGGTGCGACGACGAAAATTCCGACGGCGGCACGCTCAGCCAGCAGGTGAACGCGCGCTTCTCGGCTATCTGCACGGCGGTCCGGAACAAGAATATCACGCTTTGGGTGGTTTATTTCGGTTCCACCGACGCCGATACCGTCGACCGCATGACCGCCTGCGCGACGCCGGGCCGCTTCTTCTACGCCAACAACTCTGCCGGCCTGATCAGCTCCTTCCGGACGATCGCCGACCAGATCGCGCAGTTGAGGCTGACACGATGATGACGCCCGCTCCCCTTCCCGCTTCCCCGGCGCTCGCGCGGGACGAACGCGGCGCGACGCTGACCGAGTTCGGCTTGGTCTTCCCGGTGCTGGCGATGCTGCTGGTCGGCTCGTTCGACGTCGGCCACACGCTCTACGTGCGCTCCATCCTCGAAGGGGCGGTGCAGAAGGCGGCCCGCGATTCCGGCCTCGAGACGGGGACGGCGGCGACGATCCAGGCGACGGTCGACGGCCGCGTCCGCGCCCAGCTCCACAAGGTCGGCCTCCAGGACAGCGACATCACCATCAACCGCCGCACCTACCGGACCTTCAGCGCCGCCGCCGCCGCGCAGGGCGAGCCGTTCACGGATACGAACGGCAACGGGCGCTGCGACGGGGGCGAGCCGTTCGAGGACCGCAACGCCAACATGACGCGCGACGCGGACGGCTCCGCCGCCGGCCAGGGCGGGGCCAAGGACACGGTGATCTACTCGGTGACGGTGAACTTCCAGCGGCTGTTCCCGATCGACGGCTTCATCGGCGGCAACGGCCGCACCACGATGACCGGCACGACGGTGATGAACAACCAGCCTTACGGCGACCAGGGTTCCTACGGCACGCCCGTCGTCCGCAACTGTCCGGCGAGCTGAAGCGATGAGAAAAGGCAAAGGCCTGCGGGCGCTGTTCCGGGACCAATC
>JAXDPC010000004.1:0-4353 GCA_034668525.1 Sphingomonadales bacterium | reverse complement strand
CGACGCCGACAGTGGCCGCTATGCCGACCCGGTCGGCCGCGGCCGGGGCCGCTACGGGCGCGGGGGCTACGGCCGCACCGGGATCACCGACGCCGACGGCGGCCCCTATGCCGACCCGGCGGGCCGGGGGCGCGGCGGCTATGGCGGCGCGGTCACCGACAACGACACCGGGCGCTATGCCGACCCGGTCGGCCGCGGGCGCAGCGGCCAAGGCGGCGGCGTTACCGACAGCGACACCGGCCCTTATGCCGATCCCGTCGGCGCCGGGCGCAACGGCGGCCGTGGCGGCGGCGTCACCGATGCCGACAGCGGCCGCTACGCCGATCCGGCCGGACGCGGGCGCGGCGGCGGCGGGCGGCGCCGCAGCGGCATCACCGATGCGGACAGCGGCCCCCGCGCCGATCCCGCCGGCGACGGCCGCGGAATCTAGCGCCGCGCCCGGACCCAGGGATGGGCGCCGGCGGCCGCGGCGACCGTCTCGACGCGCGGCGCCCGGCCGAGGCGGATGGCGAGGCCGCCGGTGCGGGCGAGCAGGCCGCGGTCGGCCTTGAGCCAGCGCGACACGCAGCTTCGCGGCAGGCGGCGGTCGGAGACGATGATGTCCGCTTCCGCGCAGGCGCGGGCGAAAGCGGGCAACTCGACATGGCGGCTCGACCGCGTCGCGAGCAGGCGCCAGCGGCGGCCGCCGCGGACGAGGTGGGCGGCGCAGAGATCCTCGTTGCAGGCGGCGGTCGGCAGCGCGTCGATCTCGAGGAACTCGGCTTCCTCGCCCGAAGTCTCGGAGAGCAAAGAGCGGACATAATCGCCCGCCCGGCCGCGCAGGATGGCGAGATCGCCCGCGTCGGTGCGCAAGGCGAGATGGCGGCCGTCGCCGGTGACGAGCAGGTCGGGCGGCGGGGTCGCGACCGCCCACAGCGCGCCGGCGGCGGCGGGGAGGAGGCCCCAGCGGCGCATCCGCGTCCGCCACAGGCAGATCCACAGGCCGCCGCCCGCGAGCGATGCGAAAGCGGCGACCGGCATGCTCGGCAGCATCGCGACCGCGCCGGGTGCTGCGGCGGCCGCGTAAGCGAGGCTGAGGAGCAGGCCGAGCGCCTTTCCCGCCAGCCACCAGAAGGGCGCGCCGAGGCCGGCGACGTCGAGGAGCAGAGCGAGAGCCTCGAGCGGCATGATCACGAAGGTGGTGAGCGGGATGGCGATGATGTTGGCGAAGGCGCCGTAGAGGCCGGCGCGGTGGAAGTGGAAGAGTGCGATCGGCGTGAGCGCGATCTCGACCGCGAGACCGGTGAGGACGAGGCCGAGGAGGAAGCGGCCGGCTTTGGCCTGGACCGGCTCGTCGCGGCGGGCGAGCAGCGCCTGGACCCTGGGATGCTCGTGGAGCGCGACGATCGCCATGATCGCGGCGAAGCTCAGCTGGAAGCTCGGGCCGGCGAGGGTCTCCGGCCACAGGATGAGGACGATGAGGGCGCCGACCGCGAGCAGGCGCAGGGTCAGCGCCTCGCGGCCGATCGCGATGCCGGCGAGGACAAGAAGCGCCGCGACGCAGGCTCTTACGGTCGGTACTTCAGAGCCTGTAAGAAGCGTGTAGGCGATGCCGGCGAGCGCTCCGGCGCCGGCGGCGACGAGGACGAGGCGGAAGCGGAGCGCCAGCGTCGGGCTCAGCGCCAGCAGCTTCAGGGTGAGCAGCATCACCGCGCCGACCACCGCGGTGAGGTGGAGGCCGCTGACCGAGAGCAGATGGGCGAGGCCGGACCGGCGCATCGCCTCGGCATCCGCCTCGCCGATGCCGCCCTGGTCGCCGGTGGCGAGCGCGGCGGCGATGCCCCCCTCCCCGCCGGGCAGCCGGGCGCGGACATGGTCGGCGAGGCGCTGCCGCCACCGGGAAAGCCGCGCCGGCCAGCCTTGCGCCGCGGGCGCGGCGGTGACGGCGACGTCGAGGGCGCGGCCGGTGGCGCCGATCCGCTGGAACCAGGCGGCGCGGGCGAAATCGTAGGCGCCGGGCACGGCCGCCGGCGCCGGCGGCATCAGCCAGGCGCGAATCCGCACGCGCGCGGCGGGCTGGAGCGCGTCACTCGCTTTCTCCTGATCCACATTGACGCGGACGCGCGGCGGCAGCGCCCCGCCTTCGGTCCTGACGAGGAGGCGCACCGCCTCCCGCGCCGGGAGGCGCTGGACGCTCTCGATCGTGCCCGAGAAGGTCGCGATCCGCTCGTGCGCCAGGACCGGCGCGGCCACCCGTTCGGCCTTCCACCAAATGTTGAGGCAGCCCAAGGCCGCGGCGAGGCTGAAGAGCGCCAGCGCCCGCCCCCAGCGCGTCCCAGGCGCAGCGGCGGCAAAGCCGAGCGCGCCGGCGAAGGCGGCCAGCAGGAAGGCGATCCAGCCGTCGCGGTCGGGCAGCCAGAACCAGGCCGACACGCCGAGGATCGTCCCGACCGGGAGCCACAGCGGCAGCTGGTCGCGCTCGCGGTCGGCGACGGTCTCGAGGCGGAGGCCGAGGGCTCGGGCGACGCCGCGCAAGCCCCCGATCCAGCCCCTTCCTCGCGGCGGACGCGCTATGCTAGGGGCGCTCGCATTGCCGGTCGCCATGACCTTCATCCTTGGAGACAAAGCGCGTGAGCGCAAGCCCAGTGCCCGGTGGCCCAGTGCCCGGTGGGGTCGTCACCCGCTTCGCGCCCTCGCCGACCGGATTCCTCCATATCGGCGGCGCCCGGACGGCCTTGTTCAACTGGCTCTACGCCAGGCGGCACGGCGGCCGCTTCCTGCTCCGGATCGAGGACACCGACCAGGCGCGCTCGACCGAGGCGGCGATCCAGGCGATCCTCGACGGCATGCGCTGGCTCGGCCTCGATTGGGACGGCCACGAATATTATCAGTCGCAATTCCAGGCGCGCCACGCCGAAGTGGCGCAGGAGCTGCTCGCGCGCGGCCATGCCTATCGCTGCTGGACGAGCCAGGAGGAGCTCGCCGACCAGCGGGCGGCGGCGCAGGCCGAGCGGCGGCCGTTCCGGATCGAGAGCCGGTGGCGGGAGGGCGGCGGCCAGGAAGGTCACGGCCCGGCGGTGATCCGCCTGAAGGCGCCGCGCGAGGGCGAGACCGTCATCGACGACAAGGTCCAGGGCCGGGTGACGGTGCGGAATGCCGAGCTGGACGATTTCGTGCTGCTGCGCTCGGACGGGAGCCCGACCTACATGCTGGCGGTGGTGGTCGACGACCACGACATGGGCGTCACCCATGTCATCCGCGGCGACGACCATCTCAACAACGCCTTCCGCCAGCTCGCCATAATCAAGGCGATGGTCTGGCCGGAGCCGGTCTACGCCCATGTGCCGCTGATCCACGGCCAGGACGGCGCCAAGCTGTCCAAGCGGCACGGGGCGACCGGGGTGATGGACTATGAAGCGCTCGGCTTCCTCCCCGAAGCGGTCGCCAATTACCTGCTCCGGCTGGGCTGGGGCCATGGCGACGACGAGATCATCAGCCGCGAGGACGCGGTCCGCTGGTTCGATCTGGACGGCGTCGGCCGCTCTCCCTCGCGCTTCGACCTCAAGAAGCTGGAGAACGTCAACGGCCATTATATCCGCGAGGCTTCCGACGGACGCCTGGCGGGCCTGGTCGCGCCGCGCATGGCCGACCGGATCGGCCGGCCGCTGGAGAGCGACGAGATCGTCCTCCTCGCCCGGGCGATGCCGGAGCTGAAGCCGCGGGCGAAGGACCTCAACGAGCTCGCCGACGGCGCCGCCTTCCTGTTCAAGGCGCGGCCGCTGGACATGGACGACAAGGCCGCGGCGCTGCTACAGGGCGCAGCGGCGGACCTGCTCGCTCTCGTCCACCGGCGCCTCTCGAGCCTGCCGGAATGGACCCAGGAGGCGACAGAGCGGGCCGTCAGGGAGGTCGCCGAGGCCGAAGGCGTGAAGCTGGGTCAGGTCGCGCAGCCGCTGAGGGCGGCGCTCACCGGCCGGGCGACGTCGCCGGGCATTTTCGACGTGCTGGTCCTGATCGGACGCGAGGAGAGCCTCGCGCGGATCGCGGACCGGATGAAGGAGCGATAAATGGCGGACAAGGCCACTCTGAGCCTCGGCGGCAAGGATCACAGCTTCGACCTCCTCTCGGGGAGCGTCGGGCCGGACGTCGTCGACATTCGCAAGCTCTATGCCGAGACCGACGCGTTCACCTACGATCCCGGCTTCACCTCGACCGCCTCGTGCCAGTCGCGCATCACCTATATCGACGGCGACCAGGGCATATTGCTCCACCGCGGCTATCCGATCGACCAGCTCGCCGAGCATTCGACCTTCATGGAGGTCGCCTATCTGCTCCTCCACGGCGAGCTGCCGCAGAAGGCGGAGCTCGACCGCT
>JAXDPC010000003.1:0-8298 GCA_034668525.1 Sphingomonadales bacterium | reverse complement strand
GCCCGCGAAGCAGTTCGTCTATCCCGAGCTCGCGAGGATGGCGGCGCGCCCCGGCGACCGTCGGACGCTGGCGGCGGTGCTGGCAACCAATCCGAGCTGGCGCCGGGATTTCCTCGCCGCGGCCGCGCGGCAGCGGATCGCCCCCGGCGACGTCCTCGCCCTGATCGGGGAGATGCGGCGGCAGCGACCCGGCATCGACCTGGCGCCGGAACGGGACCTCTACGTCCAGGCGCTCGCGCAGGCCGGAGACTTTCGGCGCGCACGAATGCTGTGGCTCGAAGCGCTGCCCGCGCCGGAGCGGGCGCGTCATGCCCTGCTGTTCGACGGCACCTTCCGCCAGGCGCATTCCGCGCCGCCGTTCGGATGGGACTATGCCGGCACGGAATCGGGCCGCGCGGAACGATCCCTCGAGGGTGGCCGACCCTATCTCGACGTCAGCTATTTCGGCGGTTCCGACGTCGTCCTGGCCGAGCAGGTGCTGGCGCTGGAGCCGGGCCGATACCGCCTGCGCACCCGTGCCAAGAGCGAAAGCGGCGACGCGACCTCCGGGGCGATCCTTTGGAACCTGACCTGCACCGGGGGCGCCAACCTGCTTCGCCTTCCGCTCGTCGGTCTTCGCGAAGGCTATCGCGATCTCGAGGGCGCCTTCCAGGTGCCGGGCAATTGCCCGGCCCAGCGCCTGAAACTGATCGGCGCGGCGGGCGACGTGGCCGCAACGATCGAGATGCAGCTCGCCGCGGTTGAGGTGCTCCGTGCGAACTGATTTCCTGCTCACCATCGCGGCGACGGTGTTCCTCGCGCTCTGCATCCTGCTTGGCGGGGCAAGCGCGCCGCGTGCCGGAGCGCCGGGCAACGGCTTGCTGCAGGTCGTCTCCCTGGTCCTGCTCTTGTGGGCGCTATGGACCGCGCGGCGCTACGGCTACCCGCAGGGGACGCGGCCGCTGGTCTGGATCTTCCTTCTGTTCCTCGGAGGGGGGCTGCTGACCCTGGTGCCGCTGCCGGCATCCGTCTGGACGAGCCTGCCCGGCCGCGCGCCCATCGCGGAGGGTTACGCACTGCTGGGCGTTGCGCCGCCGTCCCTGCCGTTGTCGCTGGCCTCGTCCAACAGCATCGCCTCCCTGCTCTGGCTGTTGCCTCCTGCGGCGATGTTCCTGCTCGTGATGCTGATCTCGCCCCAGCGGCGGCGCTGGCTGCTGTGGACCCTGCTCGCCATGGCCGGCCTGTCGATCCTGCTCGGCGCTGCGCAGCTGCTCGGCGGCACCGGATCCCGGCTGCGGCCCTATGCGATCACCAACGAAGCGCTCGCCGTGGGCTTCTTCGCCAATGCCAACCACCTCGCCACGCTGCTGGTTTGCGCGATCCCGATCGCGGGCTATCTCGCCGGGCGCTCGGTCGGCCGGTCGCGAGGACGCAGCAGGCGCTTCAGCGCGGTGATGGTGGCGGGCGCGATCGGCGTCCTGCTTCTGGTCGGCATCGGGATCATCGGCTCCATGGCCGGATACGGGCTCGCCTTGCCGGCGACGCTCGCCGCCCTGCTGATCTACCGCCGCGCCGCCTACGGCCCGATCAGCCTGCGCTGGCTCGGCGGTTTCGGCCTCGTCGTCGCTTTGTTCGCGGTGCTCGCCTTCGCCGGACCGCTCAACCGCGAATCGCTGTCGGAGGAGATCAGCAGCGAGCCGACCAGCCGCGGCAGCCTGACGGCCAACACAGTCCGGTTGATCGGCCAGACTTTCCCCGTGGGCACCGGTCTCGGCACCTTCCCGGACGTCTATCGCACGATCGAGCGGCCCAACCCGGACGCGCGCGAATTCGCGAACCACGCCCATAACGACTATGTCGAGATCGTGCTGGAAATGGGCCTGGTCGGCGCGCTCGCCGTGCTCGCCTTCATCGCGTGGTGGGTCCGTCGCGCCTGGCTTGCCTGGACGTCGGACAAGCAGGGCGCCAGCGTCGCCCGCGCCGGCTCCGTGATCGTGATGGTCGTCCTGCTCCACAGCCTGGTCGATTATCCGCTCCGCACATCGGCGATCGCCGTGCTGTTCGCGATGGCCTGCGCGCTGATGCTGCCGTCCGCGAGCCGGCGCGAGCCGGCGCGGGCCGCGGCGGGCGGGCGCGACGATCCCGACGCCCCCCGCCACATCGAGGCCGATTGATGACCTGGGTCGGGATCCTGGGAATGGTGCTCGGGCTGCTCTCCTACAGGTGGGCGGTCCGCGGGCACGACTGGATCGCAGTGATGGTGTTCATCCTGCTCTACCTCGCGCATTTGGGAAGCACCTTCTACGCCTACCAGCTGGCGCTCGGCGCAGGGTCGGACAGCGTCCTTTATTATTACGATCCGGGGCATTGGTACGGACAGGGCCTCAAGCTCTCCACCACCTTCGTCATCTATCTGGTGCAGTGGATGCGCGCCTGGATCGGCGGCTCCTATCTCGATTATTTCCTGCTCTTCCAGCTGTTCGGGCTGTTCGGCATCGCCATCCTGATGCGGACCTTCCACGAAATCTATGAGGAGCTCGGCCAGCCGCAGCCCCTTTGGACCTATTTGCTGCTGTTCATGCCGGGCCTCCACTTCTGGACGAGCGGCATCGGCAAGGACGGCGCCTTGTTCTTCGCCGCCTGCCTTTCCATCTGGGCGGCGACCCGGATCACCCAACGCTACATCGCCTTCGCGATCGCCATCGCGATCATGATCCTGTTCCGGCCGCATATCGCGCTGCTGGCAATGGTCGCGGTGGCGGCGAGCATCTTCTTCGACAGGCGGACCAAGGGCGGCGTCAAGTTCCTGCTGTTCGTCGCGGCCGCGCTCACCACCGGCTTCGTGGCGGCGACGGTCAGCAGCACCTTCAACCTCGACGTCACGAATGCCGATTCCGTCAGCGAATTCCTGTCGGTGCGCTCGGAGGCCTCGCAGCGCTCGACCGAGGGCATGAACACCGGCGTGCTCGACGCCTCCTTTCCGGTCCGCCTGTTCAGCCTGCTGTTCCGGCCGATCTTCTTCGACGCCTCGGGGCTCCCCGCTCTGATCGCCTCGGCCGAGAACGCGCTCTTCCTCTTCATCGTCGGGACATTGCTGTTCCACACTCCGAAGGTGATCAGGATCGCACGGGCGGTGACTTATGTGCGCTACGCCTTCGCCTTCGCCGCTCTGGTCGCCCTGCTGCTGACCATCATGTATTACAATGTCGGCCTCGGCCTCAGGCAGAAGACGATGTTCGTCCCGGCAGTTCTGGTGATGTTCGTGACCTTCCGAGCGGTCTACCGGCGCGCGGCCGGGCTGCGCGAGTCCGGCCTCGCCGTCGCGTGAAGCGGCTGCTCGACATCCTCGTCGCAGGGGCGGCTCTGGTCCTGCTGTCGCCCCTGCTTCTCGCCGTCGCGCTCGCCGTGCGCGTAGCCATGGGCAGCCCGATCCTGTTCCGCCAGCTGCGCCCGGGCCTCCATGGCGAGCCGTTCGAGCTGGTCAAATTCCGGACGATGCGCGGCTCGACGAGCGCCGAAGCCGCGGTGGCCGAGGACGAGCGGAGGCTGACCCCGCTCGGCCGGTTCCTGCGCGCCTCCAGCCTCGACGAGCTTCCCGAGCTGTGGAACGTGCTCAAGGGCGAGATGAGCCTGATCGGACCGCGGCCGCTGCTGATGCGATATCTTCCGCTTTACACGCCCGAGCAGGCGCGGCGCCACGAGGTCCGGCCGGGCCTGACCGGCTGGGCCCAGATCAACGGCCGCAACGCCTTGAGCTGGGAGGAGAAGTTCGCGCTCGACCTGTGGTATGTCGACAATCGCTCGCTCCTGCTGGACCTGCGGATTCTGCTGCTGACGGTCTGGCGCGTGCTGCGTCCGTCC
The DNA here is from genome assembly GCA_034668525.1 of Sphingomonadales bacterium. Lineage (GTDB taxonomy): Bacteria > Pseudomonadota > Alphaproteobacteria > Sphingomonadales > Sphingomonadaceae > Allosphingosinicella. Next base: position 4,458 of record JAXDPC010000003.1, on the reverse strand, counting down.
GGCATAGCGGCGCAAGGATCCGCGACGATGCCGGAATTCACCGGGTCCCTTCCGCCGGCGCCCGGATCGGAGGGGCGCGGCGCCGGCTGACCCGCGCCCGGTTGGAGGCAATGGAATGGCTACGCTGAGCAGCAGGACCGCAGCGGTCGACGCGGAAAGCGGCCTCGCGCCGCGCGCGGACGAGGCCTGGCCTTTCTACGCCGAGGACGAGATCCAGGCCGCGGTGGACGTCCTCCGGTCCGGCAAGGTCAACCAATGGACCGGCCCGGACGTCTTCGCTTTCCAGGAGGCTTGCCGCGAGCGGTTCGGCGGCGGGCCCGGCATCGCGCTCGCCAACGGGTCGCTCGCGCTCGAACTGCCGCTGCGCGCCTTCGGGATCGGCCCGGGCGACGAGGTGGTGGTGACGCCGCGCACCTTCGTCGCCTCCGCATCCTGCGCACGCCTGGTCGGCGCCACGCCCGTCTTTGCCGAGGTCGATCAGGACTCCGGCAACATCACGGCCGAGACGATCGAGGCGGTGCTGACCGAACGCACCAAGGCCATCATTCCCGTGCATCTCGCGGGCTGGCCCTGCGACATGCGCGCGATCATGGCGCTCGCCGCCGGCCGGGGCATCAAGGTGATCGAGGACTGCGCCCAGGCCCACGGCGCGACGGTCGGCGGAATTTCGGTCGGCGGCTTCGGCGACGCCGCTTCTTTCTCCTTCTGCCAGGACAAGATCATCACCACCGCGGGCGAGGGCGGCTATGTCAGCTTCCGCGACGCAGCCGCGTGGGAATGGGCCTGGTCGTTCAAGGATCACGGCAAGAGTCGGGCGAAGGTCAACGCGCCCCCCGCCGGGCCCGGCTTCCGCTGGCTCCACGACGGCGTCGGCACCAACTGGCGGCTGACGGGGCCGCAGGCGGCCATCGGCATCGTCCAGCTGGGAAAGCTTGCGGGGTGGACGGCGGCGCGGACGCGGAACGCGATGATCTGGGCGGACGCGCTCCGGGATGTGGCCGGGCTGAGGGTCCCGCTCCCGGCCGCCGGCTTCGGCCACGCATGGTACAAATTCTACGCCTACCTGCCGGAGGGCGCAAAAGCCGAGCGGGAGCGCATTCTCGCCAGCGCGAATGCGGAGGGGATCAGGCTTTTCTCGGGCTCCTGCTCGGAAGTCTATCTGGAGGCGGCGTTCGACGATCTGCCGCGGCCCGATCTGCCCGTCGCGCGGCGGCTGGGGGAGACCAGCCTGATGATGGAGGTCCATCCGACGCTGCGCCCGGACCTCGTCCGGCGGCGCGCGGAACGGCTGGCGCAGATCGCCCGCGAGACGCTGGGCTAGCGCGGATCGGCGGCTTCCTGTAGGGCGCCTGCGGGAAAAGTTCGTGATACGAGTATGATAACCCAGTTCATCCGCGACCTCGCCGACGCCGACCGCACGCGCAAGCGGAGCATCCTGATCGCCCACGACGTCGGGGCGATGGTTTTCGCTTTGTGGGCTGCGCTCTCGACGCGGCTCGGCGGCTTCTATCTGCCCGAGGAGCCGGTGCTGCTCGCCGCGGCGGCGGCGTCGATCGTGATCGGAATCGTCGGCCTTTTCCAGCTGCGCATCTATCACATCGTGCTTCGCTATTTCGATCTCGGCACGGTCAGCCGGATCTTCTTCGGCGCGGCGCTGGCCGCGGCGGCATGGGTGATGATCGTTTATTTCACCCGCGCCTCGCTGGTCGTCGAGGGCGTGCGCATCCTCGTGCCGCGCTCGGTCGGGTTCATCTATTGCGGCTTCCTGTTCATCCTCCTGTTCATGGGCCGCTACTTCATGGCCCTCATCGTCGGCGCCGCGGAGAAGGCAGGAAAGCCGCACGAGCGCCGCGCCCGCACCAACGTCGCGATCTACGGCGCCAACGCCGCCGGGATCGGCCTAGCGGAATCGGTCCGCCGGGGCCGCAAATATAATCTGCGCGCCTTCATCGACGACGACAGCGCATTGCGCGGACAGATCGTCAGCGGCGTGCCGATCTACGCTCCGGCGGCGCTCGGCGACCTCGTCCGCGACCGCGAGATCAACGAGGTGTTCCTCGCCATGCCGCAGGCGACGCGCTCGCAGCGCCTCGCCGCCATCTCGCGGCTCAACAAGCTGAACGTGCCGGTGAAGACGGTCCCGGCGCCCGAGGAGATCGTCTCCGGCCGGTTCACGCTGACCGACGTGCGGCCGATCGACGTCAACGACCTGCTGCGCCGCGATCCCGTCGAGCCGCTCACCGAGCTGATCATCGCCGCGGCGGAGGGACACTCGATCCTCGTGACCGGCGCCGGCGGCTCGATCGGCTCGGAGATCTGCCGGCAGATCGCGCGCGCCCGCCCCCGCCGCCTCGTCCTGCTCGATCACAGCGAGTTCGCCCTGTTCAGCATCGATCAGGAGCTCGCCGAGCTGGTCCGGTCCCTGCCGGAGGCGCAGCGGCCGGAGATCGTGCCGATCGTCGGCTCGATGCTCAACGAGCAGCTCGTCAAAGACCTCATCCGGATCCGGAAGATCGACACCATCTATCACGCCGCCGCCTACAAGCACGTGCCGCTGCTCGAGCATAACGAGGTGGTCGGCGTCGACAACAACGTGTTCGGCACGCTGATCCTCGCCAGGGCCGCGGCCGCGGCCAAGCTCGCCCGCTTCACGATGATCTCGACCGACAAGGCGGTGCGGCCGGAAAGCGTGATGGGCGCCAGCAAGCGCGTCGCCGAGCTGATCGTCCAGGCCCTCGCCGAGGAAGGCGGCGCAACCCGCTTCGGCATCGTCCGCTTCGGCAACGTGCTCGATTCTTCGGGCTCGGTGGTCCAGCGCTTCCGCGAGCAGATCAGGGCCGGCGGCCCGGTGACCGTCACCGACCGCGAGATCACCAGATTCTTCATGTCGATCCCGGAGGCGACGCAGCTCGTCCTCCAGGCGAGCGCGATGGCGAGCCGCGGCGAGGTCTTCGTGCTCGACATGGGCGAGCCGATCCGGATCGCGGACCTAGCCCGCAACATGATCGGCCTCTCGGGGATGACGGTGCGCGACGAGGCCAATCCGCACGGCGACGTCGAGATCGTCTATGTGGGCCTCAGGCCCGGCGAAAAGCTGTACGAGGAGCTGTTCGTCGGCGACGACACGCTGCCGACGGCCCACCCCCGGATCAACATGGCCAAGGAGCGTTCGGTCCAGCTCGGCGAGCTCGAGCGGCATCTCGAGGCGTTGCGGGCGGCGACAGCGGCGCGCAATGCGAATGCCGTCCGCGCCATCCTCCAGGAGCTGATCGCTCCCGACCAGGGGATGCTTGGCCGTGCATCCGAGGAGGAAAGCCGCGTGGCGGCCGACGCCCGCACGGTCCACTGATCCTGCGCCTGCGCCCCGCGCTTGAGCGGCGCGCGCTTAGGCATTAATCCCGCGGCCCGAACGGGCGGCGGCAGCCACGAAACGGAAAGCTGAAACTTTGCGCAAGGCGATCATTCTGGCAGGCGGGGCGGGGACGCGTCTGCATCCGATCACGCAGGTGCTCAGCAAGCAGCTGATGCCGGTCTACGACAAGCCGATGATCTATTATCCGCTGTCGGTGCTGATGCTGGCCGGTATCCGCGACATATTGATCATCACCACGCCGCACGAGCAGGAGGCCTTCCGGCGGCTTCTCGGCGACGGGTCCCAATGGGGCGTCCGCTTCGAATATGCGGCGCAGCCGGAGCCGGGCGGCCTCGCCCAGGCCTTCCTGATCGGCGCCGATTTCGTCCGCGGCGGGCCGAGCGCGCTGATCCTCGGCGACAACATCTTCTACGGCCACGATCTCGCCGTCCTGCTCCGCCGCGCGAGCGAGCGGGAGCGGGGCGCGACCGTGTTCGGCTATCACGTCGCCGATCCGGAGCGCTACGGCGTCGTCTCCTTCGACGCCGAGGGAAGGGCCGAAACGCTCGAGGAGAAGCCGGCCCGGCCCAAATCGCATTATGCGGTGACCGGCCTCTATTTCTACGACGAGCAGGTGGTCGATTTTGCCCGCGCCATCCGCCCGTCGCCGCGCGGGGAGCTCGAGATCACCGACATCAACCGGCTCTACCTCGAAGCCGGCGAGCTCAACGTCGAGATGATGGGCGCGGGCTTCGCCTGGCTCGACACCGGCACCCACGCCTCGCTGCTCGACGCGGCCCTCTTCACCAAGATCATCGAGGACCGCCAGGGCCTCAAGATCTGCTGTCCCGAGGAGGTCGCCTGGCGGATGGGCTATATCGACGGGGAGCAACTCGCCCGTCTCGCCGAACCGCTGCGCAAGAGCGGCTATGGCAGCTATCTGCTGCAGATGCTTCGGGACGGCCGCAGCCGGTGAGGATCGTCGACACCGCACTGCCGGACGTGAAGCTGATCGAGCCGCAAGTGTTCGGCGACGACCGCGGGTTCTTCCTCGAATCCTGGAAGGCGCGGACCTTTGCCGAAGCCGGCATCGACGCGACCTTCGT
>JAXDPC010000002.1:0-25084 GCA_034668525.1 Sphingomonadales bacterium | reverse complement strand
GGCGCTGGCGCGGGCGGTCGCGCAGGAGTGGCGGCCCGATGCGGTCCGCGCGATCCTGCTCGTCGCCGACGCGCCGCCCCACGACGCGAACGTGCCGCGCGCCTGGGCGGTGGCGGAAGCGGCGCGGGCGCGGCGCATCCACATCGTGCCCGTCGCGGCTTCCGGCATCGACGATCTCGCCGAGTTCGTGATGCGCGGCATGGCGGCGCTCAGCCAGTCGCGCTACCTGTTCCTCACCGACGACAGCGGCATCGGCAACCGCCACGCCGAGCCGGCGGTCGACTGCTACCTCGTCACCCGCCTCGACACGCTCGTTCGCCGCGTCCTCGACAGCCTCATCTCCGGCCGCCGGATCGAGCCGGCGGACGCCGAGGTGATCCGCTCGGTCGGCGACTATCAGAACGGCCGCTGCGTCCTGCCCAGCGATTTCCGGGTGGAGGACTAGGGCCGGCACATGCGGCGCGGCGCAGGGCGACGGCTCTTGCGGCTCGCGCGGGGCCGCGATAGCCCGCGTGCATGGAGGTCGTCGGCAGCTACGAAGAAGACGGGTACGCGCTTCTCAGGCATGTCCTCGACCGGCGCGTCGCGCAGGCCTTTCTGACGCGCGTGACGAAGGATCTCGGGCGGACGGCGCTCCCTCTGACCGGCGCCGCGAGTCGCCCGGCCGTGCTGGACCGACCGGTTCTCCAGGTCTACGGCCGCGACTACCCGCCGATGCAATTCTTCCTCTGGGGCCTGACTCCGCTGATGAGCCGGCTGACCGGGCGGGAGCTTCTGCCCACCTATGGTTTCTTCCGCGTCTACCGCGCCGGCGACATCCTGCGCGTTCATTCGGACCGCGAGGCGTGCGAGCACAGCCTGTCGCTCACGCTGGACTATAGCGACGGCCTGGTCTGGCCGCTCGAGGTCGGCACGCGCGCGCTGTCCGCGGCGCAGAAGGACATCGCCGAAGATTTCGATGGCGAGGAGCATGCTTCGCTGGAGATGGAGCCGGGCGATGCCGTTCTCTACCGCGGGACGCACCGGCGGCACGGGCGGACCGAGCCCAATCCGAACCGCTGGTCGGCCCATCTATTCTGCCATTGGGTGGAGCGGGACGGCCGCTATGCCGATCGCGCGTTCGACGGCGCGCAGCTCGAGTCGGCAGCGCAGATCAACTTCGCGTGACCGCAGCTTGACGGCCGCGGGAGCGGAGCCGTCGCGCTCTGCCATGGAGGGGGGCTTGGGCAGGGCCGAGCTCGCGGCGGCGGAACTTGCGCATGCTATATCGTTCGCATTACGTTCCGAATCATGTCGCTGCCCGAATTTCTGCGGTTCACTCCCGTGGTCCTGCGCGCCCAGCACAACGGCTTTCGCGCGAAGCAGCAGTTGCGCTTCATCGTCGCGCTCGCCCGCGGGGCGAGCGTCAGCGAGGCCGCTCATGCGGTCGGGATGACGCGCCAGTCCGTCTACCGCGTCCGGCGCCGGCCCGATGCGGAAAGCTTCGGCACCGCGTGGGACAATGCGATCGAGTTCGCCCGCCGGGTCGAGGCGGCGCGGCGCTCGCCGGCCGCGGTCCCGGGCACGATCGAGACGATCCTCGTCCCGCGTTACTATCGCGGCCGGCTGATCGGCTACGTCCAGCGCGAAGACCTCGCCGGCGCGATGCGCATGCTCGGGCAGCTCGACCGCATGGCCGAGCGGCTCGGCGACCTGCCGAGCCTGATGCGCGCGGCGATCGACGAGATTTCCGCGAGAAGTGACAGAAGCGACGGGTTTCCCCTGTGAAGGGCCTCGATCTGTCTCATCCCGCTGGACCGCCGAGGCCGCTTGACGGCCACCGGCCGACGTCACCACCCTATGCGCGTACGCGTAGGAAGGTATTCGTCAAGTGAAGCTCGTCGTCGTCGAATCGCCGGCCAAGGCCAAGACCATCGAGAAATATCTCGGCAGCGGCTACCGGGTGCTCGCCTCCTACGGCCACGTCCGCGACCTGCCGCCCAAGGACGGCTCGGTCGATCCGGACGACGGCTTCGCGATGACCTGGGAGACCTATGCCGACAAGACGCGGCAGCTCAAAGCCATCACCGACGAGGCGAAGAAGGCCGACGCCCTCATCCTCGCCACCGACCCGGACCGGGAGGGCGAGGCGATCAGCTGGCATGTCCAGGAGGTGCTGCGCAACCGCCGCGCTTTGCCCAAGGACGTCGAGCGGGTGACCTTCAACGCGATCACGAAGTCGGCCGTGACCGAGGCGATGCAGCGGCCGCGCGCGCTCGACGAGGATCTGATCGACGCCTACCGCGCCCGCCGCGCGCTCGATTATCTGGTCGGCTTCACCCTCTCGCCGGTGCTCTGGCGCAAGCTTCCCGGGGCCAAGTCGGCCGGACGGGTCCAGTCGGTCGCGCTGCGCCTCATCGTCGACCGCGAGCGGGAGATCGAGCTGTTCCGGCCGCAGGAATATTGGTCGGTCGCCGCGCTCATGGAGGCGGACGGGCAGGAGTTCCTCGCCCGCCTCGTGCGCTTCCGCGGCGAGAAGGTCGACCGGCTTTCGATCGGTGACGAAGGCACGGCGCTGGCGGCGAAGCAGGCGGTCGAGGAGGGTCGCTTCTCGGTCGCCTCCGTCGAGACCCGGCCGCTGACGCGCAATCCGCCGCCGCCCTTCATGACCTCGACGCTGCAGCAGGAAGCGGCGCGCAAGCTCGGCTTCTCGGCCAGCCACACGATGCGGGTCGCCCAGGACCTCTACGAGGCGGGGGCGATCACCTACATGCGCACCGACGGCGCCGACATGGCGCCCGAGGCGATCTCGGGCGCGCGGCGCGCGGTCGCCCAGCGCTTCGACGCCAGCTACGTGCCGGACAAGCCGCGCGTCTACACGACCAAGGCCAAGAACGCGCAGGAGGCGCACGAGGCGATCCGCCCCACCGACTTCGGCGCGGACCGGCACGGCTCCGGCGACCATGGACGTCTCTACGACCTCGTCTGGCGCCGCGCGCTGGCCTCGCAAATGGCCTCCGCCCGGCTCGAGCGCACCACCGCCGAGCTGGCCGACGGCACCGGGCAGACGGCGCTGCGCGCCACCGGTCAGGTCGTCCTCTTCCCGGGCTTCCTCGCTCTCTACGAGGAGGGACGGGACGACGAGCAGGACGAGGAATCGCGCCGCCTGCCGCGGCTGCGCGAGGGCGAGGCGCCGGCGAAGAAGAGGGTGACCGCCGAGCAGCATTTCACCCAGCCGCCGCCGCGTTACTCCGAAGCGAGCCTGGTCAAGAAGATGGAGGAGCTGGGCATCGGCCGCCCTTCCACCTACGCCGCGACACTGCAGACGCTGAAGGACCGCGACTATGTCCGGCTCGAGAAGAACCGTTTCCTGCCCGAGGAGAGCGGGCGGCTGCTGACCGCCTTCCTCGAGCGCTTCTTCGAGCGCTACGTCTCGTTCGATTTCACCGCCCATCTCGAGGACGAGCTCGACGACATTTCCGGCGGCCGCGCCGCCTGGCAGCAGGTGCTCGACGCTTTCTGGCGGGACTTCAAGCCGAAGACCGCCGAGATCATGGAGCGCAAGCCCTCCGAGATCACCGAGGCGCTCGACGCCTTTCTGGCGCCCTGGCTGTTCCCCGACAAGGAGGACGGTTCCGACGCGCGCCTCTGCCCCGCCTGCGGCGACGGGCGGCTGGGCCTTCGCGGCGGCCGCTTCGGGGCCTTCGTCGCCTGCTCCAACTATCCGGAGTGCAAGTTCACCCGCCGCTTCGGCCAGGGCGGCGACGAAGCGGGGGCCGACGAAGGGCCGGAGATTCTCGGCACGCATCCGGAGACCGGCGCCGACATCGTCCGCAAGACCGGGCGCTACGGTCCCTATGTCGAGAGCGGCGACAAGCGCGCGTCGATCCCCAAGGATGCCGGCGAGCTCGATCTCGATCTGGCGGTGCGGCTGCTGTCGCTGCCGCGCACGATCGGCGACCATCCGGAGACCGGCAAGCCGATCACCGCCTCGATCGGCCGCTACGGGCCCTATCTCGCCCACGACGGCAAATATGCGAAGCTGCAGGGCACGGCGGAGGTGTTCGAGACCGGCATGAACGCGGCGGTGGTCAAGCTCGCCGAGGCCGCGGCGGGCGGCGGCCGCGCCCGCGGCTCGCGCGAGCCGCTCAAGGTGCTCGGCGCGCATCCGCGCACCGAGGCCGAGATCAGGCTGATGGAGGGCCGCTTCGGTCCCTATGTGACCGACGGCTCCACCAATGCGACCCTGCCCAAGACGCTGAAGCCCGACGACCTCACCCTCGAGGAGGCCGCCCAGCTCCTCGACGAACGCGCCGCAAAAGGGCCGCCGGCGAAGAAGGGCAGGGGCCGCAAGCCGGCTCCAGCAGCCCGGAAGAAGCCGGCAGGGAAGAAGAAATGACCGAGCGCACCGCTTCCTGCCGCTGCGGCGCGCTCACTGCGGTCGCGCGCGGCGAGCCGGTCCGCGTCTCGGTCTGCCACTGCCTCGCCTGCAAGCGGCGGACGGGCAGCGCTTTCTCCTACAACGCCCATTGGCCGGAGGACCAGGTCGAGACGCGCGGCGCCGCGTCTCGGTGGCGGCGCACCAACGCGGAGGGCTTCTGGTGCGCGTACGAATTCTGCCCCGTCTGCGGCTCGACCGTCGTCTACCGCATCGAGCGCCGCCCCGGCCTTGTCAGCATCCCCGTCGGCGCCTTCGCCGATCCCGATTTTCCGGAGCCCGCGGTCTCGGTCTTCGGCCAGTCCCGCCACGGATGGTGCGTCATCGAGACGGATGGACCGCTCAGCGAGATGTGAGTTGAGAAATTCGGAACGCGTGTTATAACATTCGTATGAACAAGCCCCTGAAGCTCATCAAGATCGGCAACTCGACCGGCGTCATCCTCCCCAAGGAGGTCCTCGCCCGCCTGCGGGTGGCGCAGGGCGACAGCCTGTTCCTTACCGAGGCGCCCGGAGAAGCTTTCCGGATGACCGGATCGAACCCGGATTTCGAGCGTCAGATGGCGACCGCCGAGGAGATCATGAAGGAGGATCGTGACATCCTTCGCGTCCTCTCAAAGTGAGCGACCGGGTCGAGCCGGAGTGGATCGGGGTGGAGCTCGCTCTGGCGATCCACGAGCGGCAGCTTGCCGAGCATGGCGGCGGCGTCGGTGTGCGGGACGAAGGGCTGCTCGAGTCGGCGCTGGCGCGACCGATCAACAGCTGGCTCTACGGCGAACCGGATATGGCTGCCGTCGCGGCAGCCTATGCCTTCGGTCTTGCGCGCAACCACCCGTTCGTCGACGGCAACAAGCGGACGGCGTGGGTGCTTGCGCGACTCTTCCTGCGGCTCAACGGCGCCGAGCTGCGCTTCGATCCCGCAGACGCGATACGCCTGATGCTCGCCCTCGCCGCCGGCGAGATCGATGAAGCAGCGCTTGCCGACTGGTTTCGGGAACGGATTCTCGGCAGCTAGCGGCTGCCGCAGGCGCGGCAGGCGGGGTCCTTGGCGATGGTGAGCGTGCGCATCGCCGGCTTCAGGGCGTCGAAGATGTGGAGCTTGCCGGCCGCCGCGTCGCCGAAGCCGGCGATCTGGCGCATCGCCTCCAGCGCCGCCCAGCTTCCGGCGAGGCCGGCGGCGGGGCCAAGCACGCCGAGCTCGGCGCAGCTGTCGCAATCGTCGGCGTCGAACGCGTCGCCGACGAAGCAGCGGTAGCAGGGCCGGCCCGGCTCCCAGCCGCGGAAGGTGCCGATCTGGATCTGGAACTGCCCGATCGCCGCCGAGACCAACGGGATCCGCGCCGCCGTGCAGGCGTCCGAGACGGCGAGCCGGGTCGCGAAATTGTCGCTGCCGTCGATCACGACGTCGGCGCCGCCGAGCAGCGCCGCCGCATTGGCCGGAGTCAGGCGCTCGCGCCGCTGTTCCAGCGCGACGTCGCGGTTGAGCCGGGCCGCCGCCTCGCCGGCAACCTCGAGCTTCGAGCGGCCGACATCGGCCGTGCCGAACAGGATCTGGCGCTGGAGATTGTCGAGGCTGACGAGGTCGTCGTCGATCACCCGCAGCCGGCCGACGCCGCCCGCGGCGAGATACTGGATCACCGGCGCGCCGATGCCGCCTGCGCCGATCACGACCATGGTGGCGGAGAGGAGCTTGCGCTGCCCCTCGCCGCCGAGCTCCTTCAGGACGATCTGGCGGGCGTAGCGGTCGAGCTGGTCGTCACGAAGCGAGGTTGAATTCGAATTCACTGCGATACCAGCGCGGCTCGGCTCCCGGCTGCGCGCGGATCTGGCCCTGCTGGGCGAGCACGACGACGAGGTTCGCCACATAGGCTTCGAGCGGCCGGCAATCCATGTCCGCGACGACGATCCGCGAGACCCGTCCGTCGGGCTGGACCTGCACGATCCAGGGCACCCTGATCTCGAAGTGGCGCGCCGACTGCCCCTCGAGATCGCACTGGCGCTCGCGCAGGATCGTCTCGACATGGCCGACCATCACCGCGATCGGAAGGCCGCGCGGCGCCGGCAGCGCCTGATAATTGTTCCAGTCCGCATTGCCGACGTCGATCCGGACGTCGGTCGTCACCGACGCGGGCGTCGGGCTCGCGCTCGACAGCAGCGCCGCCAGCGCAATCACCAGGTTCGTCACACTTCACCTCCCCGTCGATCCGAAGCCGCCGCCGCCGCGGCCGGTTTCATCGAGCTCGGCTTGTTCGTCGAACGCCGCCTTGAGGACCCGAGCCGGCACCAGCTGCGCGATCCGTTCGCCACGGACCACATGGAACGGCTCAGCGCCCAGATTTGCAAGGATTATTTTCACTTCGCCGCGATAGTCACTGTCGATCGTGCCCGGCGTGTTGAGGCAGGTGACACCGTGCTTCAGCGCCAGCCCGGACCGCGGCCGGACCTGGATCTCGAAGCCGTCAGGGATCGCGACCGCGAAGCCGGTGGCGACGGCGTGGCGCGCGCCCGGTTCCAGCACCAAAGTCTCGGCAGCGACAATGTCGAGGCCGGCGGCGCCGCTGCTGGCGTAAGCGGGGAGGGGCAATCCCGCTCCATGGGGCAGCCGGCGCAGGCCGATGCGTATCTTATCGGAGCGCATCGGCGATCCTTTCGGCGAGCCGGCGCGCGATTTCGGCCTTGGGCGCGTCGCCCCAGAGCTCTTCGCCATCGGCGGTGATCAGGAGGACGGCATTGCGGTCGCCGCCCATCGCGTCGCCGGAGACGTCGTTCGCGACGATCCAGTCGCAGCCCTTGCGCTCGCGCTTCGCCCGCGCCTCGGTGGCGACGTTCCCGGTCTCGGCGGCGAAGCCGACGAGCAGCTTCGGGCGATGCCGGCTTTCGGCCAGATTGAGCAGGATGTCCGGATTGGCCGACCAGGCCAGCCTGGGCGGCCCATCGGACTTCTTGAGCTTGGACGAAGCGGGCTCGACCCGCCAGTCGGCGACGGCGGCGACGAGCACCGCCGCGTCGGCCGGGAGCGCAGTCCGGACCGCCTCGTCCATCTCCGCCGCGGTCCCGACGTCGATCCGCTTGACGCCAGCGGGGGTCGGCAGTGCGACCGGCCCGGCGACCAATGTGACCCGAGCGCCCAGGCTCGCCAAGGCTTCGGCGATCGCGAAGCCCTGCTTGCCGGACGAGCGGTTGGCGATGACCCGGACCGGGTCGATCGGCTCGTGGGTGGGACCGGCCGTGACGACGACGTGGCGCCCCGCGAGGCGCCTCTCACCCGGCGCCAGGGCAGCCTCGATCGCGGCAAGGACCGCCGCCGGCTCGGGCAGGCGCCCGGGCCCATATTCGCCGCAGGCCATCTCGCCTTCGGCGGGATCGAGGACGGTCGCGCCGTCGGCGCGCAGGCGCGCGACGTTGCGGACCGTCGCCTCGTGCCGCCACATGCGGACGTTCATCGCGGGAACGGCGAGCACCCGCTTGTCGGTGGCGAGGAGCAAAGTGGTGGCGAGATCGTCGGCGATCCCCGCCGCCATCTTCGCGAGGAGGTCGGCGGTCGCGGGGCAAACGACCACCAGATCGGCCTCGCGGCTGAGCTGGATATGCCCCATCTCCACCTCGTCCTTCAGATCCCAGAGGCTGGTGTGGACCGGCTGCTCGGACAGCGCCGCCAGCGTCATCGGCGTAACGAATTGCGCGCCCCCTGCAGTGAGCACGCACCGCACGCTCCCCCCCGCCTTGCGGATCAGCCGCACCAGCTCGCAGGCCTTGTAGGCCGCGATCCCGCCGCCGACGATCAGGAGGATGCGCCTGCCGTTCACCGGCCGGGCCCGTTGCGGACGCGCGCCGCGGCGACTCCGCCCGCCGCGCCGGAAAGCAGGAGCAGCAATGCGGGACCGGCGAAGGTCGCCCACGGTATCACATGCGCCGAGAGCGCGGCGATCGTCGCCCAGGCCAAGGCGAGCGGGAGCGCGGCGGCGGCCCCGGCGAGAGCGCCGGACCCACCGGGCCGGACTCGCTCGAAGTGGGGCAAGAAGAGCATCAGCGGGATCGCGTAGGCCAGAGCGAGGAGCGCGATCCGCCCGTAAGCGAGACCAGCGTTCGCGAGCCATTCGGATGTGAACGGGTCGGGCGGCCGCACCGCGCCGTCGGCTTCGAAGGCATGGCCGTCGTCGAGCCGCGCATTGTCGTAGGCGAGCCAGAGGAGAATCGTCGCCCAGACGATGGTCGTCATCACGACATGGCCGGCGAGGCCCGCTTTCCAAAGCCGCCGCGGCTTGCCGCCGCCGCTCGGCTCCGCGCCGCCGCTGATCGTCCCGCCCGCCATCGGCTCAGACTAAGAGCAGCGCCGCGGCCGCGCCAGCCGCCGCGGCGGCGAGCGCCGTCAGGACGTAGCCGCCGTAGCGCCGCGGCCGGATCACCACGACGTCGGGAAGCGGCGGGTCGGGCGGCGCGACGCCGGGCGGCGGGTAGTAGTGATCCAGGCGGCGGATCAGCTCGGGGAGCCTGCGGAGCGTCCGGAAGTCGCGCACCAATGCGTCGGCGAGGCGCGCCTCGGGACCGAGCTCGCCGCGCACCCATTCGCGAAGGAAGGGCTCGGCCGTCTCCCACATGTTGATGTCGGGATCGAGCGCGGTGGCGACCCCTTCCTCCATCACCATCGTCTTCTGGAGGAGCAGCAGGTGCGGCTGGACCGGCATGTCGAAGTCGCGGGTGATGACGAAGAGACCGTCGAGCATCGCCCCGATCGAAATATCCTTGACCGGGAGGCCCCGGATCGGCTCCCCGACCGCGCGCAGGGCGGTGGCGAACTCGTCGACATTGTGGTGCGAGGGCACGTACTGCGCCTCGAAATGGATCTCGGCGACGCGCCGGTAATTGCCGACGATGAGGCCGTAGAGAATCTCGGCGAGCCAGACGCGCGCCTGACGGTCGATCCGCCCCATGATCCCGAAGTCGATCGCCGCCAGCCGCCCGTCGGCGAGGGCGAACAAATTTCCCTGGTGGAGGTCGGCGTGGAAGAAGCCGTCGACCACCGCCTGGCGAAGGAAGGCGCGGACCAGGGTTGCCGCCAGCGCCTTGAGATCGTGCCCAGCCTCGACCAGCGCTTCGCGGTCGGTGAGCTTGATGCCGTCGATCCATTCGAGCGTCATCACGCGGCGGGCGGTCCGGCTCCAGTCGATTTCGGGGATGTGGAATTCGCTCTCGGCGACGAGGTTCTCGCGCAGCTCCGAAGCGGACGCGGCTTCCCGCCGGAGGTCGAGCTCGCGCATCGTCCACTGACGGAAGGTCGCCACGACGACGCGCGGCCTGAGCCTCGCCGCCTCGCCGCCATAATGCTCGACCTGCGCGGCGGCCCACTCGTACGTCTCGAGGGCGCGGGCGAAATCCTCCTCGATGCGGGGCCGAAGCACCTTGATCGCGACCTGGCGTCCGTCGGTGGTGATCGCGCGGTGGACCTGGGCGATCGAGGCGGCGCCGACGGGCTCCTCGTCGATATGGCTGAACAGCTCGTCGAGCGGTTTCTCGAGCGCCTGCTCGATCGCCGCGCGGATCTGCGCGAACGGCGCCGGCGGCAGGCTGTCCTGGAGGCGGCTGAGGTCGCGCGCCGCTTCGTCGCCGACCAGGTCGGGGCGGGTCGCCAAGGCCTGGCCGAACTTGATCGCGGCGGGGCCGATCTCCTGGAAGGCGGCGGCATAGGTCGGCGCCGCGGGTCCGCGCGCGCCGAAGCGGGCGATGCGGGCGAGCCGCCGCACCGGTGCCGGCGTGTTCGCGTCGCGCTCGATCCCGCGCAGCGCGCCGTGGCGCGCCAGCACGCGGCCCCATTTCAAGAGCCGCCAGACGTGGACGACGGGGTGCGTCACACTTTCCAGCCGCTGTGGATGGCGACGAGGCCGCCGAGGATCGGCTCCGCCTTGACGTTGGCGAAGCCGGCGCGCGCGATCGTCGCCCTGAACTCTTCCATGGCCGGGAAGCGGCGGATCGACTCGACCAGATAGCGGTAGCTTTCCGTGTCGTTCGCGAGCAGCCGGCCGAGCCGCGGCACGACCTGGTGGCTGTAGGCGTCGTAGAGGGTCGAGAAACCGGGCCAGCTCGTCCGCGAGAATTCGAGGCAGAAGAAGCGGCCCCCCGTCTTCAACACCCGATAGGCTTCGGTGAGCGCCCTCCCGACATCAGTGACGTTCCGGATGCCGAAGGCGATCGTATAGGCGTCGAAGCTTCCGTCGGCGAAGCTCAGGGTTTCCGCATTCTGCTCGGCCCAGACCAGCCCTTCGATTCCGCCCTTGGCCGCCCGTTCGATGCCGACGTCGAGCATGTCGGTGTTGATGTCGGCCACCGTCACCTCGGCGCCGGCGGCAGCCAGGCGGAAGGCGACGTCGCCCGTGCCGCCCGCCATGTCGAGAATCTTCTCGCTTTTGCGGGGTCGCACGCGGGCGACGAACAGGTCCTTCCAGCGGCGGTGGAGACCGCCGGACATGACGTCGTTCATCAGGTCGTAGCGCCGGGCGACGCTGGAGAAGACGCCGTGCACGCGCCGCGTCTTCTCCTGCGGCTCGACCTCTTCGTAGCCGAAACTGACCTTGTCCATCGGCGCAGCCTCTAGCAGGGGATTCGGCTTATGTGCACGTGGGATATGGAGTCGGTCGCCGATGCCTGAGCTTCCGGAGGTGGAGACCACCGTCGAAGGGCTGCGGCCGGTGCTCGAGGGCCGGCGGCTGGCGCGGGTCGAGACGCGCCGCGCCGACCTGCGCCGCCCCTTTCCCCCGGACCTCAGGCAGCGGCTCACGGGCGCGACCGTCACCGGCCTCGGCAGGCGCGCCAAATATGGCCTGATCGACACCGACCGCGGCGACACGCTCGTCTTCCACCTGGGCATGTCCGGCCGCTGGCGGATCGATCCGTCAGGGCTCGGGACGCACGATCATTTCATCCTCGAGACGGACGAGGGGAGGATGGCGGCGCTCAACGATCCGCGACGCTTCGGCTCGGTCGACCTCGTGGTCACTGAGACGCTCGGGGCGCATGAGCCTTTCGCGAGCATGGGCCCGGAGCCGCTCGGAGAAGCATTGTCCGGAGCCTATCTGGAGACGGCGCTCGCCGGCCGCTCCGCGCCGATCAAGGCGCTGCTGCTCGACCAGCGGATCGTCGCCGGCCTCGGCAACATCTATGTCTGCGAGGCGCTGCACATGGCCGGCATTGCCCCGGCGCGGGCAGCGGGGCGCGTCTCCCGCATGCGGCTCGACCGGCTCGCCGCCGCTGTGAAGGCAGTGCTGCTCGCGGCGATCGAGGCCGGCGGCTCGACCTTGCGCGATTATGCGAGGCCCGACGGCGAGCTGGGCTATTTCTCCAGGCAATGGCGGGTTTATGGCCGGGAGGGCGAGCCGTGCCATTGCGGCGCCGCGATTCGCCGGCGCGCCGACTCGGGCCGCTCGACCTTCTTCTGCCCGCGCTGCCAGCGCGCCTGAGGTTGACCTCGGCGCCGCCCTTGCGTAGAGGGCGGCGCGAGCGGGTGCGGTGTGAGCCGCGCCCTTTTCATTTCCATCCAGAAGGTCACGACAAGATGGCGAACACGCCGCAAGCCAAGAAGCGAATCCGCCGCAACGCCCGCCGGGCCGAGATCAACGGCGCCCGCGTCAGCCGCATTCGCACCTTCGTCAAGCAGGTCGAGGCCGCCATCGCCTCGGGCGACAAGGCCCAGGCCGAAGCGGCGATTCGCAAGGTCCAGCCCGAGCTCGCCCGCGGCGTGTCGAAGGGGGTCGTTCACAAGAACACGGCGGCCCGTAAAATCTCCCGCCTCACGCGCCGAGTCGCCGCGCTCGGGTAGCTTTCGCGAGCGCTTCGGCATCGTTCGGCCCGCCGGCTCACCGGCGGGCTTTTTTGTGCCGCGGGCGTATCGAAACGGCGTCGTCGAAAAAACCCTAGGAATTCCTGCGATTCGCGAGCGGCGGTTTTAAAAATGGCAGTTTTCCGCCGTTTTTTAAAAATCCGCAGGAATCCGTCTGTCAAGAAGTCTTTGTTGCCGGGTGGCGAATTTTCCGGTTGCGAAGACCCGCGAGAGCTTCCAAAAAAGTCTCTCCGGCGGTTGAAATCTCGCTGCCGGGCCAATGCAAAACGACGTTCAGCAACGGCATGACCGGGGGATCATGTGCCGTGCAGGAAAGCTTTGCACTGAAAGAAGCCGCGGCACAGCGGCGGGGTCGAGGTGGAAGAGGGGCAGTTGCGTGACTTACACGCCGACGAGAGGCGACGCTATGACCGGGATCGACGAAGTTCTCGATTCGATCCCGGCATCCTGGGAGCTCATCCGGTCGAGTCTCCGCCGCGATTGCGGCGCGCGGACATTCGACGGCTGGCTGCGTCCGATCGCCCTTGGCACCTTCGATCCGGAGACGGCGACCCTCCGGCTCGAGCTTCCCTCGCAATTCATGGCCGATTGGGTGCAGACGCATTTCTCGGAACGGTTGACGCTGGCCTGGCGGGCAACCCTGCCGGCCGTCCGCAACGTCCGAATCGGAGTCGGCGCCGCGGCTCCGCGCACCGCGGCCCTGGTCGAGATTCCCGCGCCGGCACGCGCGAATGAGCCGGCCGCCGCGCGCGAGGCCGGCAATCTCTATGCCGTCGCGCTCGAGCCCCGCTATCGGTTCGAGAATTTCGTCGTCGGCAAGGCGAACGAGGTCGCCTACAACGCCGCCAAGACGCTCGCCGTCGCCAAGGACGTGGTCTTCAACCCGCTCTTCCTTCACGGCGGCACCGGGCGCGGGAAGACCCACCTCCTTCATGCCGTCGGCCACGAATTCCACCGGCTCCGGCCGCGCGCCAAGATCATCTACATGTCGGCCGAGAAGTTCATGGTCGAGTTCGTCGCTGCGCTCCGCGCCAACGATACCATCCAGTTCAAGCAGCAGCTGCGCTCCGCCGACCTGCTCATGATCGACGACGTCCAGTTCATCGCCGGCAAGGAATCGACGCAGGAAGAATTCTTTCACACGATGAACGAGATCATCTCGGCGGGCCGCCGGCTGGTGATCAGCTCGGACCGGGCGCCGCAGGACCTCGACGGGATCGAGCCGCGAATTCTCTCGCGACTTGGCTGGGGCCTCGTCGCCGACATCAACCAGGCCGATCTCGAGCTTCGGCTCAACATCATCGTCAAGAAGCTGGAGGCGCTGCCCGACGTCCAGGTCCCCGCCGACGTCCAGATGTTCCTCGCCAAGAGGATCAGCTCGAACGTCCGCGAGCTGGAGGGCGCGCTCAACCGGATCGCCGCTTATGCGATGATGCAGAACCGGCCCATCGACCTCGATTTCGTCGGCGAGGTGCTCGCCTCGACCCTGCGCGCCAACCAGCGGCGCATTTCGATCGACGAGATCCAGACGCGCGTCTCCGACCATTACCGGATCCGCAAGGCCGAGATGACCTCGGCCCGCCGCGCCCGCGAGGTCGCCCGTCCCCGGCAGGTGGCGATGTACCTTTCCAAACAGCTGACTCCGCGCAGCCTGCCCGAGATCGGCCGCCGTTTCGGCGGGCGCGACCACACCACGGTGATCCACGCCGTCAAGCAGATCGAGAAGCTTCGCGCGCAGGACCCCGAACTCGATTCGGACATCCGTCTGCTCACCCGCCAGCTCGAAAGCTGAGCGGGGTCCGCGCGGGAGGCATGAACCCGCTCTGGCTCGCCGCGGCGGCCGGCGCCTTCCTCGCCGGCGCGCTGATCGCGCTGCAGGCGCCGACCAACGCGATGCTGTCCCGCGCCGTCGCCTCGCCGGTCAACGCCGCTCTGGTCTCGTTCGCGGTCGGCCTCGCGGCGCTCGCCGCGGCGGCCCTGGCGCTCGGTGCGCGGCCGGACGGGGCCGCGGTGCGCGGCCTGCCCTGGTATGCGTGGACCGGGGGCGTCTACGGCGCGGTCTTCGTCGCTCTCGCAGCCTTCGCCGCGCCGCGGCTCGGCGTGACCTTCTTCCTGATGCTGGCCATCGGCGGGCAGCTTGCCATGGCCCTGTGGCTGGATCGTTCCGGGGCGTTCGGGCTTCCGGTCGAGGAGATCAGCGTCCAGCGCATCGGCGGCGTCCTGCTCGTCCTGGCGGGCGCGTGGCTGGTCCAGCATCGTTAGGGCGCCGCACTCTGCCGAGGCCACTTACCATCCGTTAACCATAAGGGCTTAGCCGAAGGGGCTATTCAGGGAGATGGATGATGCGATTTAAGCCTTTTCTGTTTCTCGGCGCCTGCCTCGCGCCAATTGCCGCCGCCTCTGCCGGGCCTGTCGCCCCGGCCCAACCTGCCTATCTCGTATCGATGACCCTCAGGGACGGCGAGCGTCTCGTCGCCGAGCCCAGACTCCAGGTCGACGCGAACCGACCCGCCGACATAGTCCTCACGGACAAAGAGGGCGATCGCTACAGGATGCGCTTCACTGTCGCGCCGCATGGCGACGGAGTGGTCGCGCTGCGCTCGTCGATCGCCGTTGCGCGCGCGTCCGGCGCCGAGCGCCGCGTCGAGCCGGTTCTGCTCGTCGGATTCGAGGCACCGGCCGCGATCGAATTCGGGGTCGACGGCGCGGGCGAGCCGCTGACGCGCATCGGCTTGCGGATCCAGCCGGTCGAGGCGGGCGCCCGCTGACCGAAGAAAAAGGGGAGGCGGTTGCCCGTCTCCCCTTCGTCTCGTCGATCGAGGCAGCGCGCTCAGTCGCGGTCGCGGCGGGGCGGCACGGTGATGCGCACCCGCTCGCCCGAGCGTCCCGGGAAATCGGTGAACATCGCCTCGACCAGGTTCGGAACCAGCTCCTGGAGGTCGTCGTCGCGCGAGCGCGCCTCGGCCCGGCCCTCGAACAGCGCCTCGCCGTCGGAGGCGCGGCGAATGTCCATGTCGAGGTGGCTGGTATAGACCCGGTAGGCGTTCACCCGGTCCCCGCCGAAATAGAAGGGATCGTTCCAGCCGTAATAGAATGGGCTGCGGTGGCGTCCGAAATAGCCGTAGCGCGAATAGAAGGGACGGTGGCCGAAGCCGTAGCCGCGGGCCCAGGGACCGAAGGGGTCGGGCGTGACCACGACCTCCTGCCGCCCGCGATCGACGCCGTAATCGAGCTCGACCACGAAGCTCGCAGCCTCGCGCGACGGCGCCTCGCTGTAGCCGAGGCCGGACAGGTGGCGGCTGACGAGGCTCGCATATTGCGAGAATTCGAGGCCGCCCGCATTCTTCTCGTCGCCCGGGACGATGAAGAAGCTCTGCCCCTGCGGCGCCGGCATGGCCTGGAAGCGGGAGACGCGGGTGGGGAGCCCGGTGGCGCAGGCGCTGAGACCGAGCAAAGCGATCGGCGCCGCGAGCGCGAGCAATTTCCTGTGGAGAGACATGGACGCGACCCTTCCTTCAAAAAGGCGGATAAGCATGAATATAGAATGGCTTGGCCTTATCACAAGTCGCTGAACCGTGCATGAAGGCCGCCTAGGCACGGCGTCCGTCAGGAAGAGCGGCGGAGTCCGACGGCGTCGTACGCGGCGTCGAGCGTCGGCTTGGCCATCGCCGTCGCGCGCGCGGCGCCCCGCTCGAGGATTTCGTCGAGCTCCGCGGGATCGCGCCGCAATTCGTCGAGCCTCGCCTGGATCGGCCGCAGCGTCTCGACGAGCAACTCGGCCAGCGCCGGCTTGAACGCGCCGAAACCCAGGCCGGCGAAGCGGGCGAGGATTTCCTCGGGCGCCTCGTCGGCGAGGACCGCATAGATGGTGACGAGGTTCCGCGCCTCGGGCCGGCCATCGAGGCCGTCCAGCGAATCGGGGAGCGGCTCCGGGTCCGTCTTGGCCTTGCGGATCTTCTGCGCGACGGTGTCGGCATCGTCGGTCAGGTTGACCCGGCTCATGTCCGACGGGTCGGACTTGGACATTTTGACGCTGCCGTCGCGAAGCGACATGATTCGCGCCCCCGCCGAGCCGATCAAAGGCTCGGGCATCGCGAAGACATCGCGGCCATAGTCGGTGTTGAACTTGGTGGCGATGTCGCGGATCAGCTCGACATGCTGCTTCTGGTCCTCGCCGACGGGGACGTGGCTGGCCTGGTAGAGGAGCACGTCCGCCGCCTGCAGCACCGGATAGTCGAACAGGCCGACGCTGGCCCCCTCCCGGTTCTTGCCCGATTTCTCCTTGAACTGGGTCATCCGGTTGAGCCAGCCCATCCGCGCCGTGCAATTGAGAATCCAGGCGAGCTCGGGGTGCGCCGGCACCCGGGCGTGGTTGAACAGCACCGATCTGCGCTCATCCAGGCCGCAGGCGATCAAGGCCGCCGCCATCTCGCGCAGGTTGGCGGCGAGCTCGTCGGGGTCGACGAAGACGGTGATCGCGTGGAGGTCGGCGAGGAAGAACAGGCATTCCGCCTCGTCCTGCATCCGCACCCAGCGCTTGATCGCGCCGAGATAATTGCCGAGGTGGAGGTTGCCGGTCGGCTGGATTCCCGAGACGACGCGCATCATCAATTGCCCTCCGAAAGTGGCGCTTCCTCAGGCTTCGCCCGCCGGAAGAGCCGCTTGAAGTCGTCCCGGGCGATGCCGCCGATCATCCAGGCGACCCCGAAATAGACGATCCCGCCGGTGCCGACGATGAGAGCGAGGCCGACCGCGCGCTGGCCGAAGCCTCCCGTGAAAGCGTCCCCGAGCTGGCGCTGCAGGACGAACAGGACGCCGCCCATCAGCAATGCCGCGACGAGCTGGCGCGCGAGCCGTGAGACCAGCCAGGCGGGCAGCCGGAAATGACCGCGCACCCCGAGGATCGCGAACAGCAAGATGAAGTTGAGCCAGGCGCCGACCGACGTCACCGCCGGCAGGCTGTAGATGCCGATCACCGGGATCAGGAGGAAGTTGGCGACGACGCTGCCGGCGAGGACGGCCATGGCGATATAGACCGGCGTCTTGACGTCCTTGCGGGCGTAGAAGCCGGGCGTGAGCACCTTGACCAGCACGTAGGCGGGAAGCCCGAGCACGAGGATCGCGAGCACGCGGCCGGTGATCGCCGCGTCCGACGCGGAGTAATTGCCGCCTTGGAACAGAGCGGCGATGATTGGAAAGGCGGTGACGGAGAGGGCCAGGGTGGCGGGAAGCGTCAGCAGCATGGCGAGATCGAAGGCGCGTGCCTGGATATCGGCGGCGTCATGATCCTCCCGCCGCTCGATCGCGCGGCTGATCGAGGGCAGGATCGCGGTGCCGAGCGCGGTGCCGATGATCGACAAGGGCAGCTGGTTGAGCCGGTCGGCGTAGAAGAGGTTGGTCAGCGCGCCTTCACCGAGGCTTGAGGCGAAGAATGTGTAGAAGAGCTGGCTGATCTGGTAGACGCCGGCGGCGACGGTCGCTGGCAGGATCAGGATGACCAGCTCCCGGACCGCAGGCGTGAGCTTCGGCCGCCCGAAGTGGAGCCGGATGCCGGCGCGCCGCACCGCGACCCAGCACATCGCGAATTGGGCGATGCCGCCGAGAAAGATGGCGATGGCCATGTAGCGGACCGTCGTCGCCAGCTCCTGGGGTGTGTCGCCGCCGGGTCCCACGAGGATGGCGATGATCAGCACGAGGTTGAGGAGGGCCGGCGCGAAGGCCGCGATCGCGAAGCGTGTCAGCGAATTGAGGACGCCGGACAGGAACGCGACGAGGCTGATGAAGAGGAGATAGGGGAAAGTGTAGCGGGTAAGCTCGACCGCGAGCTCGAACTTGCCCGGCGTGTCGGCATAATCCGCCACGATCAGCCACAGGAACGCCGGCATCACGATCTCGAAGACGATCGTGATGACGAGCAAAGTCGGCATGAAGACGGCGAGGATGTCGTTCGAGAAGCGGGTCGCATCCTCGACGCCGCCCGAGGAGAGACGGCGGCTGAACAATGGCACGAAGCCGGACGCGAACGCGCCCTCGGCAAACAGGCGCCGGAAGATGTTCGGCAGGGTGAAGGCGACGTTGAACGCGTCGTTCTGGTGGCTGGCGCCGAGCACGCGCGAGCCGATCATGTCGCGCGCGAAGCCGAGCACCCGGCTGACCAGGGTGAGCCCGCCGATCGTGCCGACCGCCTTGATCAGGTTCATCGCCTGTGCCCCCCGAGCGGCGCGGGCTTCAGGCCTGGCCGGTCACGTCCCCGGCCTGGCCTCCGCTCTGCTCCGCCTGGATTTGCGCCTGGCGCTGCATGTAGAGCGTCGCGAAGTCGATCGGCTCGAGCATCAACGGCGGAAAGCCGCCGTCGCGGATCGCGTCCGCCACCACCCGCCGCGCGAACGGAAACAGGATCCGCGGCGCCTCGGCGAGGAGGAAGGGCTGGAGCTGCTCTTCGGGCAGGTTGCGGATGCCGAAAAGGCCGGCATAAAGCAGATCGACCTTGAAAGCGGTTCCTTCCGTCGCGTTGGCGCTCACTTCCACGCGAAGCGACACTTCGTGAAGGTCCGGACCGACCACGCCGGCGCCGATGTTGAACTGCACGTCTATCTGCGGCTGGCCCTGCCATTGAAACACGGCCGGAGCAGCGGGATTCTCGAACGACAGGTCCTTCACATATTGCGAGATCACGCCGATCTGAGGGAAATCGTCCCCGCCGCCGCCGTTGAAGTCCTGCGCGCCCGCTGCGTCCTGCTCGTCGGCCATGTTCTTTTGAAATCCCTGGAAAATAGGTGCGTTCGAAGGCCGGCGCTCATGGCCGGCCGCAAGGCGCGGGGGGTAGCAGGCGCGCGGCGGAGGCGCAACATGTCCGCAGGCCCATGCGTTCTCTGCCGAGGGTCATTTGAAACGGCCCTCGTTCCGTCTTATGTAGGCGGAGCTTAGGAGTGCATCCGTGACTTTCGAAATCGTGTTGCTGGCGATGGTCGCCCTGTTCGTGGGCCTCAGGCTTTATGCCGTGCTCGGCCAGAGGACCGGCCACGAGCAGCAGCCGGTGACGCGGCCGGAGGCCGCGAAGACGGCCGAACCTGCCGCGCCGCTTGGCGACGCCGCGCCGGAGCGCAAGGACGCCACCGGGCTGGTCTATGAGGACGGCGCCGCCGCGGGTATCCGCGCAATCATCTCGGCCGATCCGACGTTCGACGTCGGCCGCTTCCTCGAAGGCGCGCAGTCGGCCTATCGGATGACCCTCGAAGCTTTCTGGAAGGGCGATCGCGAAGAGCTGCGCTACCTCGCCGCGCGCGAGGTCTACGATTCGTTCGACGAATCGATCGGCGAGCGCGAGGTCGCCGGGCACAGGCTCGACAACCGGCTGATCCTGATCGAGCGCGCGGTCATCGAGGACGCGCGGCTCAGCGGCCGCGTCGCCGAGATCGTGGTCCGCTTCGATTCCGACATTGCCGCGGTCACTCGCGATTCGGCGGGCGAGGTGATCGCGGGGACGCTCACCGATGCGGTCGAGGCGCACGACGTCTGGACGTTCCGGCGCACGCTCGGCAGCAACGATCCCAACTGGCTGCTGGTCGAGACCGACGACACCGTCGGCGCGTAAAAGCCGCAACTTTCCACGCCGCGCCGGCTCCGGCTATGGCCGGACGATGAGCCTGCGCCCATTCGCCTTTTGCCTCCTCCTCGCCGCCGCCGGCTGCGGGCGCGTCGTGCCGCGCCCCGAGGCCATGCCGCCTGCCGAGCCACAACAGCCGCTCCCCGAGGCGACTCCGCCCATGCAGCAGCCGCCGCCCCAGCCGCCATCGCCGCCGCCGCCGGTTACCGCCATTGGGGCCGGCGTCAGCGCCGGTCCGATGCTCCCTCTGTCGGATACGGTCGTCGCCGAGCGCGCCTGGCAAGCGTTCCGGATCAGCTGCCCTGCCCTCGTCGCACGGCAGGATGCGAGCGGCCTCACCCGCGGGGCGGACTGGCGCCCGCTCTGCGAAGAGAGCGCCGGCCTTTCCACGCCCGCGCAGATGCTCGCCTTCTTCCGCGATGGGTTCGAGCTCGTCCAGGTCGGCGACGGCGCCGCCTTCGCCACCGGCTATTACGAGCCCGAAATCCGCGGCTCCCGTACGCGACAGTCCGGCTTCGACGTGCCGATCTACGCAATGCCGCCCGATCTGCTCGAGGCCGATCCCCGGTCGGGAACGCGCGGCCGCGGCCGGATCGACGAAGCCGGCCAGTACGTCCTCTATTACGACCGCACGGAGATCGAGGAGGGCGTGCTCGCCGGCCGCGGCCTCGAGATCGGCTGGGCGGCCGACCCAGTCGACCTCTTCTTCCTCCAGATCCAGGGATCGGGGCGTCTGCGCCTCCCGGACGGGAGCGTGATGCGGATCGGCTATGCGGGCCAGAACGGCCGCGACTATGTCGCGGTCGGCCGGCTGCTGCGCGAGCGGGGGCTGATCGAGCCGCCTTTCACCATGCAGCGCATCGCCGAATGGCTGCGCGCCCATCCCGAGGAGGGGCGCGCCCTGATGCGGGAGAACAAGAGCTACGTCTTCTTCCGCGAGCTGACCGGACCCGGGCCGCTCGGCGCGCTCGACCGGCCGGTGACGCCGCGGGTCACGGTCGCGGCCGACCCGCGCTTCGTGCCGCTCGGCGCGCCGGTCGTGCTGCTCGAGATGGGCGATCCCTTGGCCAATGGCTTATGGGTTGCGCAGGACACGGGCGGCGCGATCCGCGGCGCCAACCGCTTCGACACCTTCTGGGGCGCAGGCGAGGAAGCGGCGCGGATCGCCGGCGGCATGGCGGCGCGGGGCCGCGCCTATCTGCTGCTGCCGCGCGGCACTCTCGCCCGGGTCATGGCCCCTGCGACGCCGGCTCAGCCCTGAGGAGCGCGCGCTGTGGGCGAAGGTGGTCGCGACCGTGCGGCCGCTGGAGCCGGGCGCGGCGCCGCCGCCGGCCGAAGCGGAAGCTCTGGTCGTGCCGAAGGTCTCCCGGCCCGGCCCGCCGGCTTCGCCGGTCGCCAAGCCGAAGCCTGTGCCCGGAACCACGCTCGACGGCAGCTGGGACCGGCGGCTCGCACGCGGCCTCGCCGCTCCCGATGTGACGGTCGACCTCCACGGCCACAATCTCGCCACCGCCTACGACCTGCTTGACCGCCGTCTCGGCGACGCGATCGCAAGCGGCGCGCGCCTCCTCCTCCTGATCACCGGCAAGCCGCCGTCCGCCGAGCGTCGGCCCGCCGCGCGCGGCGCCATCCGCGCGGCGGTCGGGGACTGGCTCGCCGCCTCGCGCCACGCGGTCGACATCGCGGCGGTCCGCAACGCCCACCCCCGCCACGGCGGCGCGGGAGCCCTCTACATCGTGCTCAGGCGGAAGCGAGAGCCAGGCGGATGACCCGCGCGTAGATCCGCGACAGGGCGCGGATGTCGGCGATTGCGGCGGCCTCGTCGATCTTGTGCATGGTGGCGTTGGGGAGGCCGAAGTCGACCACGGGGCACCAGGCGATCAGGAAGCGGCCGTCCGAAGTGCCGCCGTGGGTGGAGAGGCGCGGCGCGACGCCGGTCTCGGCGCGGATCGCCTCGCGGACGATGTCGTAGATCGGCCCCGGCGGGGTAAGAAAGGCTTCGCCCGAGATCTTCGCCTCGACCGTAGCGGTGGGCGCCTCCTGCTCGGCGACGCGGCGGACCAGAGCGACGAGGTCGGCGCCGCGGTGGAGGTCGTTGAAGCGGATGTTGAGCTGGGCTCGGGCCGATCCCGGGATGACGTTGGTGGCCCGGCTAGACGTCTCGAGTGCGGTGATTTCGAGGTTCGAGGGCTGGAACGCTTCGTTGCCGTCGTCGAGATGCAGCGCGTCGAGCGCGGCCATGATCCGCGCCAGCTTCGGCACCGGATTGTCGGCCCGGTGCGGGTAAGCGACATGGCCCTGCGTGCCCGGTACCTCGATCCACATGTTGACCGAGCCGCGGCGGCCGATCTTGACGACGTCGCCGAGCCGGTCTTCCGAAGTCGGTTCGCCGATCAGGATCATGTCGGGCCGCAGGCCCCGCGCGTCGATCCACTCCATCAGCGCCGGCGTTCCGAACGTCGCCGGGCCTTCCTCGTCGCCGGTGATGATCAGGCTGAGGCGACCGGGATGGTCCGCCGGCTCGGCGCAGGCGGCGACGAAGGCGGCGATCCCGCCTTTCATGTCGACGGCGCCGCGGCCGGTGAGCAGGCCGCCTTCGATTTCCGGCTCGAACGGCGCCCAGGTCGAGCCTTCGCCCGGAGGGACCACGTCGAGATGCCCCGCAAAGGCGAAATGGGGTGCTCCGCTCCCGCGCGTCGCGTACAGATTCTCGACCGGCCCGTCCGGCGGTTCGCCCGCGACGAAGCGGTGGACCTCGAAGCCGAGCGGCCGCAGCGCCGTCTCCAGCACATCGAACACTTCGCCGCGCGCGGGTGTGACGCTCGGGCAGGCGATCAGGCGCCGCGCCAGCTCCACCGGGTCGATTGCTCCGCTCATCGGGCTCGCCTAGCACCGGCTTCGGGAGGAACGCCATGCCGAAGCTCGACCTCGACTCGATCGAACAGCTGAACCGCACCGGCTATCCGCCGCCGTTCGACCAGGCGGTCCAGGGGCGGTGGTACCGCCGCCTCGCGACCGCCGGCGGGCTTACGGAGTTCGGGGTCAGCCAGGTCGTCCTGAAGCCCGGCGCCTGGTCTTCGCAGCGCCACTGGCATGTCGGCGAGGACGAGTTCCTCGTCATGGTCTCCGGCGAAGCCGTGCTTGTCGACGACGGTGGCGAGCAGGTCCTGCGCGCCGGCGATTGCGCCGCCTTCCCGAAGAATGACGGCAACGGCCACCATCTCCAGAACCGCGGCGCCGCCGACTGCATCTTCATCGTCGTGGGGGCGGGCGAGCAGGCGGGCGGCGACTATCCAGACATCGACATGCGCTTCACCCCCGAGGGCACCTACGTCCACAAGGACGGTAGGCCTTATGAGGCGAAGCGGGTTTAGGCGGCTGCAAGGGAATCCTCTTATCCTGATTCGTGGTTCGAGGAGGCCTATGCCGATACGGCACGCAATTGCTGTGGTTCTCGCCGTCTTCGCCGCGCCGGCGGCATCGGGCGCCGCGGCGGACGAGCAGCCGCGGCAGGATCGCGCCACGTTCTATAGGTGCGCGCAGTCGATTCAGGCTTTCGAAGGCGAGCCTGGCTTCCTCGCCCTGGAGAAGGTCTTTCGCGAGGACGGCACCCTTTACAGCCGATCCGTCGTCCTCGAGGATTCGGCACCGCGCTTCGTTCGCCTTCCTCAGACGTCTGCACGTGCCTCGGCAACCCTGCGGTGGCCGGGCGACCATCGCTTTCAACGCGAGGTCGAGCCGTTCATCTGGTCGCGCGGCTCGATCGAGATCAGCTACCTGGACGGCACGCTGGACCGCTATCGGCCGCTGCGGCGGGAGGTCTGGAGGCAGATCGTCGTCGATCGCAACGGCGCCGCGCTAATCCATGAGACGGGCGGCATCAGGACGCTCTTCCTGAGCGGGCTCAACATTCACCTGATCAGCGAGCTCGCGCCCATGTCCTCGCCGGGCCGGCTGCACATGGCGCTGGACGATCTCATCGCGTGGGGAACGGGTGCGGAGCGGCTCACGGTCTACGAAACCATGGTCCAGCGCCGACGCTACGCTCCCAATGTCTACCCGAACGGAGTCGCCGGCCGGATGCGCATTGTGGCGGAATATGACATCGACGCCGCCGCGCTCGCCGCCCGGGTGGCGCAGGTTCAGGCAGCGGCGACCGCGTGGGAAGCCGGTCTCACCAATGTGAGGGAAACCTGCGCGCGCACTGTCGAAGAGCTGCCCGGCGACATCATCGTCACCTGAGCGGCGTCAGGCCGCCGGAGTCTCGTATTTCTCGATCACCCAGGGTTCTGCCTGCGCCGCCTCGACCCACTCGCGCAGCCAGGGATGGTCGAGCATCGCCTCCATATAAGCGGCTGCGAAGCGGGGGACCGGGATCGAGTAAGTGACGAAGCGCGTCACGACCGGCGCGAACATGATGTCGGCGGCGCTGAAAGTCCCGAACAGATAGGGACCGCCGCTGCCGTGCCGCGCCCGGGCCTGGGCCCAGAGCTCAAGGATGCGGTTGATCTCCTCGACAACGCCGTCGGCGAGCTTGCCCTGCGGGAACTGCTTGCGAAGGTTCATCGGGCATTCGCGGCGGAGATTGTCGTAGCTCGAATGCATCTCCGAGGCCATCGAGCGCGCCATGCCGCGCGCGGCCTCGTCCTGCGGCCAGTAGCGCGCCCGGTCGGTCTTGTCGGCGAGCCACTCGATGATGGCGAGCGAATCCCAGATCACCGCCTGGTCGTCCCACAGGATCGGGACCTTGCCGCCCGACGGCGCGAACTCCTGGCCGGCGCGCCGCCTGTCCCATTCCTCGTCGAACATCGGGACGGTGATCTCCTCGAACGGGAGCCCCGATTGCTTGACCGCCAGCCAGCCGCGCAGCGACCAGGAGGAATAGGCCTTGTTGCCGATGATGAGCTTCAGCATCCGTCCATCCTAAAGGGCGGCCTCGAGAACCGCACGCCTCAATCTTTCGATGCCGAGACCGGTCTCGCTCGACGTGACGATGATCTCGGGGTGCGCGGCGCTGTGGGCGCGCGCTTCCGCCGCCGTCCGCTCCTCGACCGCCATGAGGTCGGTGGCCTTGATCTTGTCCGCCTTGGTGAGGACGAGGTGGTAGCTCACCGCCGCGTCGTCGAGCATCTTCATCACGTCGAGGTCGATGTCCTTTAGGCCGTGGCGGGAATCGACGAGGACGAGGGCGCGCTTCAGCACCTGGCGGCCGCGCAGATAGGAATTGATCA
>JAXDPC010000001.1:0-2654 GCA_034668525.1 Sphingomonadales bacterium | reverse complement strand
ATCCGGGCCCGATACGATCCAATGACGAACGTCACATCCAGCACATTGCCGCCGCTTCGCGAGGTGATCGCGCGCCACGGCCTCAGCGCCTCGAAGGCGCTCGGCCAGAATTTCCTGCTCGACGAGCATTTGCTCGATCGGATTGCCCGCCTTCCAGGGCCGTTGGAGGGCGAGCGCGTCTATGAGGTGGGGCCGGGGCCGGGCGGCCTCACCCGCGCGCTGCTTCGCGCCGGCGCCGAAGTCGTCGCGGTCGAGCGCGACCGCCGCTGCGCCGCCCCGCTGGCCGAGCTGGCCCGGCACTTCGAAGGCCGGCTTCGCGTGATCGAAGGCGATGCCCTCGCCCTCGACGAGGCAAAGGAAGCCGGCGGCGCCCACGTCGTCTCCAATCTGCCCTACAATGTCGGCACGGCTTTGCTGGTCCGCTGGCTCGGCGGCGAAACCTGGCCGCCCTGGTGGAAGAGCCTGACGCTCATGTTCCAGCAGGAGGTGGCGGAGCGCATCGTGGCTGCGCCCGGCGGCGGCGCCTACGGCCGCCTCGCCGTGCTCGCCCAGTGGCGCGCGCGGCCGCGCCTCGCCATGAAGGTGCACCGCTCCGCCTTCGTGCCGCCGCCCAAGGTGATGTCGGCGGTCGTCCACATCGTCCCCGCCGCGCAGCCGGAGGGCGTCTCCGCCCGCGTGCTCGAGAGCGTCACCGCCGCCGCCTTCGGCCAGCGCCGCAAGATGCTGCGCCAAAGCCTGAAGAGCCTGCCCGGCGCCCTGGATGCGCTTAAGCGGCTCGGCATCGACCCGGAGCGCCGCGCCGAGACCCTGACAGTCCCCGACTTCGTCGCGATCGCGCGGGAGCTGACGGGTTAGTCAGAGCAATGAAGGCCTGTTTTCGCTCATCCTGACGAGTCCCTCCTCAGGATGAGCGGTTCAAGCTGATCCCAGAACGCTCTGGCGGGCAGCCGTTCGCGTCGTCCGATCCCGATGTCTTCGGAATCAGTTGCGCTGGTTGGTCGGCTGGGCGGGAGGCGCCGCCGTCTCGGGCCGCTGCGCCTGGACGACGTCGGCCGGCGGCCCGCGCTGGATCAATGCGGCGAGCGTGGTCGCTTGGGCGCAATTCTGGCCGCACAGGGTGCGCAGCCGGGCAAGGTTGGCGCGGGCGCGGTCGACGGCGCCCCGCTGGACATAGGCCTCGCCCTGGCCGGCGAGGGCGTCGGCGTCGTTCGGCTCGATCTGGAGCGCGGCGCCGAAGAAGCGGATCGCCTTGCCCGGCAGCCGCTGCGCGAGAGCGACGCGGGCGAGGGAGATGTAAGCGGGCCGGTTGCGCGGATCGACGGCGAGCGCCGTCTCGAGCAGGTCGATCGCCTCGTTGTAGCGGCCGGCGGCGCTGTGCGCCTGCGCCTGCTGGACCAGGGCCGCGGAGCGCGGATCGATCTGGTCGTCCGCGCGCTGACCCTGGCCGGCGCTGGCGATGGTGGCGATCGCGATCGCTGCGGCAAGGGCGACTGGGGTGAAACGCATCACGGTCTCCATGAACCTGTCTTTCCGGCCGCTTAGCATGGCGCCCGCCAGCGCGCGACGAAAAAGCCGTCGGTGCCGTCGTGCGCGGGCGAGAGCATCCTTCCCGGCCCGGCGGCCCTGCCGGCGGCGATAGGCACGTCTTCCGGAACCATGGCTGAACGGGCCGAGAAGGCCTCCGCCTGCCCCCGCCCCTCCTCCGGAAGCAGCGAGCAGACCGCGTAGACGAGCGCGCCGCCCGGCCGCGCCAGCGCGGCGGCGACGTCGAGCAGATGGGCCTGCAGGGCGACCAGCCGCTCGAGCCGCTCGGGAGTCAGGCGCCAGCGCGTCTCCGGATTGCGCCGCCAGGTGCCCGTGCCCGAGCAGGGCGCGTCGACCAGGACCAGATCCGCGGCGCCGGCGAGATCGGCGAGCGCCTCGGCCTCGCTTCCCGGGTCGAGCAGCCGCGTCTCGACGATGGACGCGCCGGCCCGCTGGAGCCGCGGGCGCATGCGCGAGAGACGCTGGCGGTCGGTGTCGCAGGCAAGGATGCGGCCATGGTCCGCCATCTCGGCGGCGAGGGCCAGCGTCTTGCCCCCCGCTCCGGCGCAAAGGTCGACCACCGTCATGCCCGGCGCCGCCGCGCAGGCGAGCGACAGCAGCTGGCTGCCCTCGTCCTGGACCTCGACCAGGCCCAAGCGCCAGGCCTCGGTTTCCTCGACGCGGAAGCCCTCCGGAAGGCGAAGCCCGAGCGGCGAGTGGGGAGTCGGCTCGGCTTCGGGCATTGCCCGCATCGCCTCCTCCCGAACCCCCTTCAGCCGGTTGACCCTAAGGTCCAGCGGAGCCCGCTCGAGCAGCGCGCGAAGGTCGGCGGCGTCGATCCGGTCGGCGAGCCAGGCCGGCGCGAGCGAAGCGGGCGCTCGCTCCTCGCCGGGCGCGGGGCGCGCGGGCGCGTGCGGACCGCCGTCGAACAGGGCGAGCAGCGCCGGTTCCTCGTCCGCCAGCCCGAGCATCGCCACGCGGCCGGAAACGGGGCGCTCGCCGCTCCGCCGGATCGCGCGATAGACGAGCTCGCGAACCGCCCGGCGATCCTTCGATCCGGCGTAGCGCCGCTGCTTGAAATAGGCCGAGATCAAAGTGTCCGCGGCGGGTCCCGCCGTCCGCGCCGCTTC